>CAZTJP010000037.1:0-13363 GCA_964613895.1 uncultured Thiotrichales bacterium
GGCTGTAAGATGGCTCGATTATTGCATTTGTTGCTGGTGAAAGGATTTCGGGACGAATATTTGACGCGAGGATTTGTCATGCCGTTTTTTTTCCGATGGTTGGTGGTTGGCTTGGGAATGTTCGTGGTTCCGGTGCTGGCGGCTGAGGTAGAGAAGCTTCAGGATCACGCGGTGATTCTTCAGTCGGTGGAGCATTTTATTCAGGCAGAGAAGGGGGCGGATGTTTCTGCCCGGATCACGCCGCTCGATCGGCGTTTGCGGTTGCACCGGTGCAGTCAGCCATTGTCGGTTTTTTGGCCGCCGGGTTCGCGCAAGTCAGGTGCGGTTTCGGTGGGGGTTGCTTGCGAGGATGCCAAGCCGTGGAAGATTTACGTCCGGGCGCGGGTTGTGGAGTACAGGAATGTGGCGGTACTTCGTCGACCGTTGGCTCGCGGTGAGCGGTTGACGGCAGCGGATATCGGTATGGAGCGTCGTGATGTGTCACGGTTGCGTGGTGGTTATGTGGGGGATGCGGCCAGGTTGGTGGGCTATGAGGCACGGCGTGGTTTGCGTGAGGGTGAGGTGCTGACTATCCGTATGTTTCGTGCGCCGCGTTTGGTGCGACGCGGGCAGCGTGTCATTTTGCTGGCGGGGCGCCGTGGTTTCGAGGTGAAGATGCCGGGCAAGGCGCTGGCAGATGGGGGACGTGGGGATCGCATTCGGGTGAAGAATACGCGCTCACGCAAGATTGTGGAGGGAGAAGTTGTTCGGTCGGGGCTGGTTCGGGTGGATTAGGCCGGATTTCCTACCCGCATTTCTCACAGGGGTCACGGCTGCGGCCGCCCAATGTGGCGCGCTGACTGGTGTTCGTTCGGTCGGACTGCTCGACGTAGTGCCGACTACGCCTGCGCGGCCCTCGGTCGCGAACGCCAGCCATCACGCCACTTTGAGCGGCCTCGCTACGCGACCCTGTGAAAAATCCGGGCCAGCGGGTCGCAGCAGTGACTGCGGAGAGGAAATCCGGGTTGGGCCAAGCGATATTTTTTTCGGATTTGCTAAAGAACGTTGTTTGCCGGTCGATAAGCGGGATAAGACCAACCCAGGGATTGTATGAACATGAACAAGATTACATTGACAACACCGGTTTCCGGGACGCGACCGCGAGAAGGCGCCAGCGGGCGTCCAGCGGAGTCTGAGCGGAATGTCGCCAGTGCGGGTGATGCAGTTACGACGCGGGATGCGTTGAGCCTGACGCCGACTGCGCGCCAGTTGGCCCAAGCGGTTGAGGCGCAGCGGCATGTTCCGGACATGGATTCGGCGCGGGTCGAGCAGATCAAGGCGGCCATTCAGTCGGGGACGTATTCGATTTCGGCGGAACGGATTGCACAGCGCATGGTGGCGCTGGAGAAAATCTGATCCGGATGGATGCCGGATTCGAGGCACTGGGCTCGTTGCTCGATCAGGCGAGCGATGAGGCCGAGAGGATGTTGGCCCTGCTGACGCAGGAGCAGCAGGCGCTTCATGCCCGGGATCTCGACAGACTGGCGGCGTTGGTAACTGACAAACAGGCTTTGTCAGCGGCCTTGGGAGCGCGCGAGCAGGGTTTGGCGCATTGGCTCAAATGGATCGAGTCACAGCAGGACGAAGCGGGTTTGTCGGCGCGAGCCATCATCCGGCAACGGTCGCCGGCATTGGCGGCACGCTTGATGGCATTCCTGGAGACGCTGGAGCAATGTCGTGAGCGGGCGACGGAGAACGGTCAAATCGTCAATATCCGGCTGGGTCATTTACGGCGCTCGATCGATGCACTGCTCGAAGCGCGTGGCGGTGTGTCCGGATACTGGCATCCGTTGGGTGCGTCTTCGATGGCAGTGCCGGGCGCAACGCTGGAATGGGTGGCCTGAACCGGTGAGATCGGCGTGGGTGCGCACCGGTCGCCCGTCAGCCTCCGCGTATCGGGCAGCGTCATCGATGACAGTGAAAAGGCGACGTCGGTCACCCCGGTGATAGTGATCACTGGTTAAGGTGGGAACGGTTCCCCGGAAGTGGGTTTCCGGGCAGCATAACAATAGAGGATCAGGACGAAAGATGGGTTCACGGAACGAATATGACGCCAAGGTTCGCTCGGGTCGGAGCGGTATTCTGGATTTTTTGAACCGGATCTCGATCCGGGCCAAGCTCTGGATCGGTTTTTCGGTGGTCGTGGTGGCCATTGCCTCGATGGCACTCGAAGAGGTTTCGAGCCTGTCGGAAGTCCATGGCCAGTTCGAGCATGTGGTGAGTGAGGTACAGCCCATCGTCACCCATCTGGAGCGGGCCAGAAGCTACCTCGATTCTTCGATCGTCGATCTTGGTTATTATCTGCATACTCGAAATGCGGAGAACCTGACCCGCTTTCGTGAAAAGCTGGCCAGAGGCAGAAAGGAAATAGACCTGCTCGAGGCTGGCGAAGAAAATCAGAATATCGAACCAGCGCGTATCACCTCGATTCATCAGCATATCGATGCCTATGAAGCAGAGGCCAGCAAGGTGATCGCTGTCTCTTCCGATGATGCGAAAAACTATCCCGCCAGGCACTATGCCACGGATCATCTTTATCCGTACAGTCAAAAGATCCAGCAACATATCGCCGAGATGATCTTCAGTGAACAGGATGAGGCGCCTTCCAGGCGGCGCCGGCAGATTGCAACCGATGTGTTCAATCTTCGCTACACCTGGTCCAATATTGTCAATGCCAATCGTGCCTTCATGGCTTTCCGCAACAAGGGGGCGCTGACCCAGCTCGATGATTATCAGGCCAGGTTCTACGCCTTGCTCGACCGCCTTGACAGCTATGGCGATGATCTGACGTTCGAGGAGAGTGATGCGGTGGCAGAAATCCGCAAGAACGCGGATGAATATTTCAAGAACTTCAAGCAGATCGTGATCCTCCACAGCGGCAAACAATGGCGCATGGATGCCTATCTGCTCGATACGAAATTACGTCCGCAATTGAAAGCGGTCTACAAGGATCTCAATGCGCTGATCGAGATCGAAAATACCGAGCTCGACGACAGCCTCGAAGGCGTGACATCACTGTACCGGTTCAAGATCGTCCAGGCATTGATCATGGCGCTGGTTTTCATCGGCCTTGCCTCGTTGATCAATATCATCATCTCTCGGCGCATCGTGGCCGATCTCGGCCAGGCAGTGGATGTGGCCGGCAAGATTGCCGGCGGTAATCTCGATAACCGTATCGAAGTGCAGTCCGAGGATGAGACTGGCCGGCTGTTGTCGTCGCTGGACGCCATGCAGACCCAGTTGCGTGAACGAATCATAAGAGAGCGCGAGAAAGCGCGCGAAAACGAGCGTATCAAGCAGGCGCTCGACAGCGCCCATACCAGTGTCATGGTGGTCTCACCCGATGGCAAGGTGCTCTACGCCAACGATGCATTGCTGAATACGCTGAGAAAATACCAGCAGACACTGAGCGAACAGTGCTCCGGATTTTCACCCGAACGCTTGATCGGTCATTCGGTGTCGATGCTGTCGTGCCTGTCTTCGCTGGATGTTTCGCGTCTGCGGGGCCTGACTGGTGCCACGACGGTTGATGAATCACTGGACGGCATCGATTTCCGCTTGACCTGTATGCCAGTGCTCGATGCAGCGGGGCAACCGATCGGGACCGTGGTCGAGTGGTACGACCGCACCGAAGAGATTCGTCTCGAACAAGCGCTCAACGAGGTGGTCGAGCGGGCTTCCCAGGGTGATCTGCAAGCAAGGTTGAACGTCGGCGAAACCGAGAGCGAGTTCTATCAGAAGCTGTCGGCCTCGTTCAATACCTTGCTCGAGATCAATGAAAGAGTGATCGGTGATGTCAGCCGTGTGCTCGGTTCGGTATCTGCGGGACGTCTGACACAGAAGATCCACGGTGCTTATCAAGGCGCTTTCGAGGATCTGCGCCGTCATGTCAACGACACCGTTGACAAGCTGCGGGAGGTTATTCAGAAGATCGATCATTCCGCCAGCGGTATTCACAGCAATGTGACCCAGATCGCCGAGGGAAATCATCATCTGGAGCAGCGCACCCAGGCCCAGGCCAGTGATGTCGAAAGCACCGCTGCCAGCATGGAGGAGATCACCGGCACGATCCGTCAGAACGGTCAGAATCTCGATGAGGCGCGTTGCCTGGCCAACAAGGCGAAACGTCAGGCTGAAGAGGGCGGCCAGGTGGTGCGTGAGACGACTCGCGCCATGGAAGGCATCAACAACGCCAGCGCCAAGATCACCGACATTACCAATGTCATCGATGAAATTGCCTTCCAGACCAATCTGCTGGCGTTGAATGCCGCTGTCGAAGCCGCCCATGCAGGCGAGCAGGGCAAGGGCTTTGCCGTGGTCGCGGCCGAGGTTCGTGATCTGGCCCAGCGCAGCGCGGAAGCGGCGCGTGAAATCAATGATCTGATCGAGGATACCACTGAGCGGATTCGGGAAGGTTCGGAACTGGTCGATGTGTCGGGCAATCACCTCGATCAGATCATCGCTTCGATCACTTCGGTCAGCCGGCATATGGACGAGATCGCCGCGGCTGGTGTGGAGCAGGCGGCAGGTATCGAGCAGATCAACCAGGCCATCAGCCGTTTCGACCAGTCGATTCAGCAGAATCGCTCGTTGGCAGCCAAGACATCCTCCACCAGTGCCGCGCTGCTCGATGAATCGAAGCAACTGTCCGAGCTGGTGGCGTACTTCAAATTGGCGGATGCCGGTGTGAGCCGGGATCGGCGCAGCGCCAGCCGTCCGTGGCGGCAAGCGAGCTGATCGGCCAGGGACCGCAATCAAAGGAGAAAGAATATGTCGGATATGTCGGAGTTTTACGAGGTATTCTTCGAAGAATGCTTCGAAGGCCTGGAGATCATGGAGTCGGGATTGCTGGCCTTGCAGCCGGGTGAGCCCGACATCGAGGAGATCAATACGATCTTCCGTGCCGCGCATTCGATCAAGGGTGGTAGCGCCACTTTCGATTTCAACGAGATTGCTGCTTTCACCCATGTGATGGAGACCCTGCTCGATCAAATGCGCTCGGGCGAGCGTGAGGTGACCACGCCCGCCATCGATCTGCTGCTCGAGTCGGTCGATTGTCTGAGTGAAATGATCAATGCGACCCGTGATGAGGAGTCTTTCGATGCCGACCGTGTCGAAGATCTCAAACAGCGTCTCGAGGACATGCTGGCGCATCCTGAAGATGACGCCGGCGCCAGCCGCGAAGCGGACTCCGGCGACAACGCCGCCGGGGACAGCGCCCCGACCGGGCCGGGCTGGAAAATCCGCTTCGTCCCCGGTGTCGATGCCATCGAGCGGGGGCTCGATGCCATGGCGGTATTCGAGTCACTGTCGGCACTGGGTGATCTCAAGGTCGCCTGCGGCGTCGAGGCAGCTCCGGATCTGGGCGAACTCAAGCCGGAGCAGATGTATCTGAGCTGGGTGGCAACGCTGAACACCGATGCCGACCGGCAGAAGATCGAAGACATCTTCACCCCTGTGAAAGCCACTTGTGAAGTGAGTATCGAACCCCTCGAGCAATCGGGTCAGGCAGTCAGCGAAGAAGCCGAACCAGCACAACCCGCCAGCACCGGACAGCGCGCCGAATCGGCCTCCGCGGAGCGGTCAGATGATTCAGCAGGCGTGATCGCCGACACAAAAGCAGAACAACCCGCCGCGGCCAACAATGTGGTGCCGTTGGCCGCCAAGTCCGCTGCCGGCAAGAACACAGAACCTGCCAAGGGCAAGGCGCGTGAGAAGAAGTCTTCGAACAAGTCCGAAGGTTCGATTCGTGTATCGATCAGCAAGATCGATGCGCTGATCAACCTGGTGGGCGAACTGGTCATCACCCAGTCGATGCTGAGCCAGTTCGGAGAGGATTTCGAGATGTCGCAACTGGATGTGCTGCGTGACGGGCTCAATGAATTGGAGCGCAATTCGCGTGAATTGCAGCAGACCGCCATGCAGATACGCATGTTGCCGATCAGCACCTCGTTCAATCGTTTTCCCCGCCTGGTGCGTGACTTGAGTAGCAAACTCGGCAAGAAAGTGGAACTGCAGATCTCCGGTGAGACCACCGAACTCGACAAGACGGTGCTCGAGAAAATCGGTGACCCGCTGGTCCATCTGGTGCGAAATTCACTCGATCATGGTCTCGAAGCGCCTGAAGTGCGTCGGGCTGCGGGCAAGCCCGAAACCGGCGTACTGAAACTCGATGCCTATCACGAAGGCGGCAATATCGTCATCGATGTGATCGATGATGGCGCCGGGCTCAACAAGGCGAAGATCTTCCAGAAAGCGGTCGAACGCGGCCTGGTTGCTGCGGATGCCCAACTGGACGACGACGAGATCAACAATCTGATCTTTCAACCGGGCTTTTCGACTGCCGAGGTGGTAAGCGATGTCTCTGGCCGCGGCGTCGGCATGGATGTGGTGCGGCGCAATATCGAAGATCTCGGCGGCAGCGTCTACATCATGTCGGAAGAAGGCAAGGGCAGCACCTTGCGGATCACGTTGCCGCTGACGCTGGCGATCATCGACGGTCAGTTGGTACGGGTGGGCGAGTGTCAGTATGTGATCCCGATGTTGTCCATCGACGAATCGCTACAGGTCGATCCAAAAATGGTCAGACGTTACAAGGGACAGGCCGATCTGTATCACCTGAGGGAGGAATATATTCCGATCCTCGATCTGAAGGAGGCCTTCAATCTCGAGGATGACAAGGAAAAAACGGACGAAGGTTTGCTGGTGGTCGTCGAAGTGGAACGCCGCCGGGTTGGACTGCTGGTGGACGAGCTGCTGAGCCAGCAACAGGTGGTCATCAAGAGCATCGAGCGCAATTTCCGAAAGGTCAACGGGTTTTCCGGTGCAACCATTTTGGGAGATGGCGCGGTGGCGCTCATCATCGACACCGCCGAGCTGGTTCGTGGGCAATTTGGCGGCCCCGGAAAAGTCAGCATCGCACAGGTCAGCGCGGCATAGAGGAGAAGGATGATGAACGGGATGATGCAGGAACAGGAAGTCAGTCAGGATAGTGAATGGGTGGCTGATATCGGTGCAGCCTCCAGCCAGTATCTGACCTTTGTGCTGGCCGGCGAGGAGTACGGAATCAACATCCTCGAGGTGCAGGAAATCAAGGGCTGGGAAGGCACTACCGTGATCCCCAATATGCCACCGCATATTCTGGGTGTGATCAACCTTCGTGGCACGATCGTGCCAGTCATCGAGTTGCGTAAATGCTTCGGTCTGCCCGACAAGGCATTCGATGAGACCACCGTGGTCATCATGGTCAAGGTCGAACTGGGCGGTGAGATGCGAGTGGTCGGCGTCGTGGTCGATGCGGTGGCTGAAGTCTATAACGTCATCGATGCGGAGATCGAACCACCACCCGCCATGCATGAGGTCGTCGATGCGGAGTATATCCGTGGTCTGGCGACCCTGGAAGGCAAAATGGTGATCCTGCTGGACATTGCCAGTCTGGTAGCGGTCGAGGCGCTGGACAGCGAGTTGTCCAGCATCAACTAGTACGAGTTTCCCGGTCGGGAGAGTCAACTGAATGATTGGTAAAATACGGAGATAAGAAAATGTCGGCTAAAGGAAATAAGGGTATCGGGGTTTCCCCGCTGGTCGTTGCCTCGATCCAGATGGCAATCGTCTTTGGCGCGGTGGCAACCGGAGCGGTGCTGTTCACGGCGAGCACCAGCGCCATGTGGATGCTGATGGCGGTCGGCGGCGTCGGTGCAGTGGCCGTGTCGCTGATGTCGTTCGTCACCCTGGGCAAGATTCGGCGCTGGCTGGGCGGCGATGCCGGCAAACTGGAGGAAGTCCTGCGCAAGGCAGAGCAGGGCGACAAGGCCTATTTCGAAGCAGATGCCGGCGGTGACGAGGATGGACTGGCCGGCACGGTTTTTCGTGCGGTGCAACAGGTCTATAGCGATACGTCGCCAAGCGGCGCGAATGGGACTTGCGAATCTTATTTCAAGAATTCGATGAATCATGCCTCTGCCTGCGTGATGATCGCCGATGCGGATTTGAACATCGTCTATGTCAATCCACAATTGGTGCAGATGTTCAGCAGTATCCAGGGAGAACTGCAAAAGCATATTCCGGGATTCAGTGCCGCTTCGCTGGTTGGCCAGAATATCGATCGCTTCCACAAGAATCCTCAAAAACAGCGCGCCATGCTGGCGAACCTGAATGCGCCCCACCACGCCAAGTTCTCGGTCGGTGAGGTCGATATCGAATTCGTCGCCAGTCCGTTGCTCGATGACCAGGGTAACCGGGCCGGATTCTTTGTCGAGTGGAAGGATATGACCGCGCAGAACAAGATCGAAAAAGAACTGCAGGATATTATCTCCGCTGTGTTGGAAGGCGATCTCTCCCAGCGTGTCTCGTTGACCAACAAGAAAGGCTTTTTCCTGACACTGGCGCAAGACATCAACGACGTGCTGGCCCTGAATGGTCACGTGATCAGTGAGGTCAAGGGCGTCGTCCAGGCGATTGCCGAAGGTAACCTCAGCCGCAAGGTGACTTATGATTACGGTGGAGAATTCGATTCCCTGAAAACCGCGCTCAATAATGCGATCGATCGTCTGAGTGAAGTGCTCGGTGGCGTAGCGGTCGCAGCGGAAGCGGTGCACTCCGGCACGCGCGAGATCACCAATGGCAATATCGATCTGCAGCGCCGCACCAGCGAGCAGGCGGAGGATCTGGAGAAAACCGCGGCGGCGGTCGAACAGATCACGGGTACCGTACGGCACAATGCTGAAAATACCCGTCAGGCCAACGAGCTGTCAGCGGCCGCGCGTGCCAAGGCCGAAAGCGGTGGTGAGGTCGTTTCCTCGGCAGTCGAGGCGATGACCGAAATCAACCAGTCCAGCGCGAAGATTTCAGCGATCATCAGCGTCATCGACGAGATTGCCTTCCAGACCAATCTACTAGCGCTCAATGCCGCGGTCGAAGCGGCGCATGCCGGTGACCAGGGCAAGGGCTTTGCAGTGGTGGCCTCCGAAGTTCGCAATCTCGCGCAGCGCAGCGCGGAAGCAGCCAAGGAGATCAAGGATCTGATCGAGGACAGCGTTGCCAAGGTAAACAGCGGCACCGCGCTGGTCAACAATGCCGGCAAGGCACTGGAGGAAATCGTCGAAGCTACGCGCAAGGTCAGCCACATGATCTCCGAAATCGATTCCGCCAACCAGGAGCAATCGATCGGCATCGAGCAAGTCAATCAGGCGATGTTGCGCATGGATCAGATGACGCAGCAGAATGCACGGTTGGTGGAAAAGGTAGCCGACTCCAGTGCGACACTCGATCAACAATCCGAAACGCTGGCGCGGGAAATGGGTTTCTTCAATGGCATCGCCGCTGCCGGTGTCTCGCTGGAGGGTTCGAGCGGCCCCCGGGTGGAACGCCGTTCCAGTAACCGGCCATGGTCCACGGTCAGCCACAACAACGGCTCGGGGGATCTGGATTTCCCGGCTGCCAAGTCGAAACATCTTTCCTGGAAAAACCGGATTCGCAGTTTCCTTCAGGGACGTGAGTCACTGACACATGACCAGGCGGTTTCGCATCGTGACTGCGACCTGGGCAAATGGCTCTATTCCAAGGGCATGGAGCAGTTCGGTTCCATGGAGGAAATGCAGGAGTTGGAAAAGGTTCACGCCAATCTGCACAATGAGATCAAGGAAATCATCACGCTCAAGGAGAGCGGTAACGACAACGAGGCCAACGAACGGTTCTCCAATATCGAGCGTTACTCCGGGCGCGTGGTGAACCTCCTCAGTACACTCGAGGACAAGGCTCGGGATGAAAGCACGCTGGGTGGCGGACAGGCGCCTCGCGCCGCAGCCGGTGGTGGAGAGGACTGGGACAGCTTCTGATCCCGCCAAATCTTGAAAGCGGAAGGCCATGGTGCAAGTTGCACCATGGCACAACAAGTGTTCATAACAATAACGATAAAGCATGCACATGAAAACATTATCCATAGCCGAATATCAGGGGGCGGAAGGTCTGGAAGCATTGAAAGCGGCGCTGCTGGCAAGCCGTGAGCAGGGCGAGACGGTAACAGTGGATTTTTCCGCAGTCGATAGAATAGACCTGCGCTGGTTGCAGTTGCTGGCTGTCTATGCACAGAAGGAAAACCCGGGGGGACTGAACTTTCAGGGAGTGAGTGAGGCGGTGTCCCATCAACTGGCGTTGACCGGTATGGATGCATTGCTCAGCGTCTGAAGGAGGGGCTGCGATGGATTTTTCCGCCTACGGTTTCAATGACTACGAATTTTCCCGATTCCGGGAATTGATCGCGGCTCATACCGGAATTTCGATTGCCGAGAACAAGCGGGAGCTGGTGTTCGGCCGGCTGTCGAAGCGCCTTCGCGATTTGGGCTTGAACAGTTTTGCCGATTATCGCAAGCGCCTGGAAAAAGGAGATCAGGCCGAACTGGAGCAGTTTTCGAACCTGATTACGACCAATCTGACATCCTTTTTCCGTGAGGAACATCACTTCGATTATCTGCGCGATACATTGTTGCCTGAACTGATGCGCAGCCGATCGAGTGAACGGCGCATTCGTATCTGGTCAGCGGGCTGTTCATCTGGTGAGGAAGCCTATTCGATCGCTATCTCGGTGCTGGAATCCTCTCCACTGCTTTCTTCATGGGATGTGAAGATTCTGGCGACGGATCTGGATTCCGGCATGTTGGCCCATGCCCGGCAGGGTGTTTACCGACTCGACCGAATGAACGGGATGAAACGGCATCGCCTGCAACGCTGGTTCGAAAAAGGACGCGGCAAGAACGAGGGGCTGGTGCGCGCCAATGAAACATTGCGTTCGATGATTACGTTCAACCGCCTGAACCTGATCGAGCCGTGGCCGATGAAGGGATTGTTCGATATCGTCTTTTGCCGCAATGTCGTGATCTATTTCGATGAGCCCACCCAGACCAAGCTGTTTACACGTTTTGCCAACCAGATGACGGATGACGGTACGTTGTTTGTTGGTCATTCCGAAACGCTCGCCAAAGTGACAGACAAGTTCACGCTGCTTGGAAAGACTATTTACAAGAAAGTCTGATTGGACAGACAGGATACGGAATACGGACAGATGTTTGTGGCTCGGAAAAAACCTGGTAGTGACAGCGCTGTATCGCCAGTAAGCCCAGTGCGGGTGATCGTGGTCGATGACAGTGCGCTGATGCGGGATACACTTGCCAGTATTTTGGCGCGGGATGAGGAGATCGAAGTGGTCGCCACGGCGCGGGATGCCTTCGATGCCCGAGAGAAAATCAAGCGCTATAACCCTGATGTCATTACGCTCGATGTCGAAATGCCCGGCATGGATGGTTTGCAGTTCCTGAGAAACCTGATGCGCCTTCGGCCGATGCCGGTGGTGATGGTTTCTCCCTCGGTTGCCAGTGGCTCGACGGTCGCTCGTGAAGCACTCAAGATCGGTGCGCTCGATTGCGTGCAGACCCCATCGGCCAATACCACGATGGAGATGAGCGAGTATGTGCGTGAAATCGTTTCCAAGGTCAAGCAAGCTGGCCGGACAAAGCTTTCGCGTGCTAATCGTCAGCGTGGTACGCATACCAGCGCAACCGCACCCCGGGAGCGTGAGCGGCCTCGCTCGGCTGTTCCGGCTACGCGCCCACGTTTTTATTCCGACCGTCTGATCGCGATTGGTTCCTCGACAGGCGGTACCGAAGCGCTCAAACAGTTGCTGGTGGATTTTCCCGCTGACTGCCCACCGGTGTTGGTGACTCAACATATTTCACAGGCATTTTCGCGTTCATTCGCTGATCGTCTCGATACACTCTGTCGTCCGATGGTACAGCAGGCCAGTGAAGGGCTGGAAGTACGAGCCGGCAACATTTACATCGCACCGGGAGACAGGCACCTCATGTTGAGGCGCTCGGGTGGTAAATTGGTTTGCCATCTCGATGACGGGCCCGAGATCAATTGTCACAAGCCTTCTGTCGGCGCCTTGTTCGACTCGGTTCGGGAGACGGTTGGCGGCAAGGCATTGGCTGTTATCCTCACCGGTATGGGTGACGATGGTGCGCGGGAACTGAAGCGTTTGCACGATGCCGGCGCATTTACCATTGCCCAGGATGAATCGACCAGTGTGGTTTGGGGTATGCCGGGGCAGGCGGTCAAGTTGGGCGCGGCGGATGAAGTGGCGCCGCTGGAAAGAATTGCTGAGCTGGCCTTGAGCAAGGTCAGAGCACTTTAGCAGAAGACGATACCCGATCGGGTTCGTGGTGGAACGAGAAAACCATATGAGTAAAAAAAGGAGTGAACACAAATGAACATATTGATCGTTGATGACAGCCGGGCGATGCGGATGATTGTCAAGAAAACATTGCGTGACGCCGGTTTCGATGGCCACGATGTCCGCGAGGCGGAAGATGGCCAGAAGGCGCTCGAAGCCGTGCGTGAAGATGTGCCGGATCTGATTCTTTCGGACTGGAATATGCCGAATATGAATGGCCCGGAATTCCTCAAGGCCATCAAGGCGGAAGGCGTGAATGTACCGTTTGGTTTCGTCACCACGGAAGCGACTACCGAGATGCGGAACTTTGCGTTAGAGACCGGCGCCAATTTTCTGATTGCCAAACCGTTCACGGCAGATTCCTTTGCCGAGGCATTGGGCAAGTATCTCAACTAGGAGGCGTTCGATGAGCACGGATTACATTTTGCCCAAGGCGAAGGATATTACCGCTGCGTTCGGCATGCTGTATGGCAACAATATCGATGTCAAACCTGCGGATGCCAAGCCGTTATCGGAGAACAAGGTCTATGGACTGTTCGTGAACAACGAAGGCCAGCCGGTTGCAGCCACGCTTTGTGATGCACCGTTTGCGGCCTATGCTGGCTCGGCGTTGATGATGCTGCCGCCTGGTGGCGCCGAGGAAGCGGCGGAGACAGGGGAGCTGACTCAGGCCATGAAGGAAAATGTGCACGAGATCATCAATATCTGTTCACGCTTGTTCATGGGCGACGACACGCCGCACCTGAAGCTGGACAAGATGTATACCGATCCTGCCGAGCTTCCAGAGGAGGCCAAGGCCATGATCGAATCAGCGCCAGGCAGCACAGGTTTCGGGATCGAGTTTCCCCGTTATGGTGAAGGGAACATTTCATTTGTCACGACTTGATCTGGTCTCATCCGTCCAACCCGGGAAGGGGGCGCCACATGGCGCCCCTTTTTTTGTCTGACTTTTCGTCTGGTTTCGGTGCGATCGTGAGGCGCATAACGTTAAGTCTTGTCCGGAAGTGATACGGTGAGGCTGGAATAAAAAATATCCAAAAATAAAAAATCCGATTACGCAGCGTAGCCATTGGATATTGTTGCGTCCCCGTCATCCCC
>CAZTJP010000038.1:0-2511 GCA_964613895.1 uncultured Thiotrichales bacterium
CGAAACCCGTTTCCGAAACGAAGTGCCTTGGCCGAGACAGAAGTATAACGCGAAAAAATGAAAAATCAGCCGGGCCGAAACCGTCTGGTGAAGGTCAAGTTGGAATGGATTTTTCGTAAACGAAATGAGAAACCTGCCGTTAGTCAGCTGAACTAACGGGAAAATCAGACCGTGAAATAATGTCTCCTGTTGAGAACAACATGTATTCGTAGTCGCAGTTATTGTTAAATAATGTTAAATGATCATTTGGGCCGGTGATTCAGCCGGCAGTCGCGACCGTATTGAAGCCACCATCGACATACAGGATTTCGGACGTAATGCCGCTGGCCAGATCGGAACACAGGAAGGCCCCCGCATCACCGACCTCATCGATGGTCACATTGCGTCGCAGCGGCGCCTGCTCGGCAACCTCGTTCTGCAGTTTGCGGAAATTGCCAATGCCCGAGGCAGCCAGCGTCCTGATGGGGCCGGCGGAAATGGCATTGACACGCGTGCCCTCCGGGCCCAGCGTATAGCCGAGATAGCGTACATTGGCTTCCAGACAGGCCTTGGCGAGTCCCATGACGTTGTAACTGGGCATGGCGCGAACGGCGCCCAGGTAGGAGAGTGTCAAAATGGCGCCATTTCGGTTCATCATCATCTCCCGGCCGGCTTTGGCCAGTGCCGCCAGGCTGTAGCAGCTGATATCCATGGCGGTTTGGAATCCTTCGCGCGAGATGTTGTCCAGATAGTCCCCCTCGAGCAGTTCCCGTGGTGCGAAAGCTACCGAATGGACCAGAATGTCGAGATGATCCCAGTAATCGTCGAGATGCTCGAATACCGCCTCGATCTCGTCGTCACTTTCGACATTGCAGGGAATGACGATATCCGAGTCGAACTCGGCAGCCAGCTTTTCCACCCGGCCCTTCATCCGCTCATTCTGATAGGTGAATGCCAGGCTGGCACCTTCACGCTTCATCGACTTGGCGATACCGTAAGCGATGGAACGGTTGCTGGCAACGCCAACGATCAAAGCCTGTTTTCCGGTGAGAAATCCCATTCGGTACTCCTAGGTTTGCTGCTCAGGTCAAAATGGTTCGATCACGTTAAATTTCTGTTGCAATCATAACCGCATGCAACGAGAAGGGGAATGGGTATGTGGATCCATACGGTCATTCGTCCTGTTGATCAGCACTGGTTAGTTTTGCGAACCAGGTCGATTCGTGTCCATTACCCGGAGGACGAAATCCATACCGCTCATGATGGGGTGGCTGGGGGTGAGGTGGATCTGACGTGGTGGTGGGGGCGTGATTCCGAATCGTTTGAGTTGTTGACGGCCGACGCGAAGTTGATAATCATCGATTGGAACGCCGGAAATCAGAAAAAAACCGTCATAAGCTGTCTTGACCCGCTTGATGACCTCGCCCGTTGAGTCGACCAGTTCCAGTTCGACATTGGATACGTTTTTGCGCTTTCCACTGTGCTCGATATCGACTGTTCCATCAATCTCTCCACTGATGGTGACCGGTAGGTCTATCGTGGCTGTTTTGCCCGGTCGGGGAATGATTTCCACACCAGCAGTTGCAGGAATCCAGTCAGGGTTCTCCAGTGAGGCTGTGGCGATACGGATGTTGGTGGGTTGATAAGGAACCAACCCGGTGAGCAGGGAAATACCACTTTTGTCGCTGGTATCGTTTTTTCGCTCGTATCGGTGGTGCCCGACGTCGAAGGTCACGCCCTGCAAGGGGGAGTCGTCCCCGTTGAATACGCCATCCCGGTTATTGTCGAGAAATGCTCGTATCGAAGCATTCCCCATAGAGGCCATTGGCAAGCGGGATTGCAGCAGACGATGGTGACGCGGCTCGAGCCCCATACTACCGCGCCAGTTCAACAGCAAACGTCGTTGCCCAATGCTGTCCGCATCCAGTGAAAAGCCAAAGCTGAAGTGGCGAAACTGGCGGGTCAGCTCAAATTGCAATTTATTGTTTTCGTCCGCGAATGTATGACGCCATGAAAGTTTTGACCAGTAGCGGGAACTTTTCGCCGATAGACTGATGTCAGCACTGTCTACACGTGCACGATGGCCCGTTTGGTACCGTATACGCGCATGTGAGTCGAGTCCCAGCACCCGGATATTGAACAGAGCTTCTCCATCGAGCACGTTGGCTGCCGAATCACTCTGTTTACGCAAGCTGTTGCTCACCAGCCAGCGCCCCCTTTGAACGGAAATGCGCTGCTCGATGCTTTGCCGCGTTTTTCCCGAACTGAACCGATCATGGGTCAAGCCAAGCGAGACGGGCAGGGCAGATATCCAAGGGCTGGCCAGACGGGTATTCAGTTGAATGGCGCTACTTCGTTGCAGATGTTTGTCGGGATCTGCCGGGTTCGACAGGCTGACGAAAGCGCGCTCAAAGCGATGGTGTGTCAGGCCGATATTCAAGGTTTCGAGATGACTACGAAACTTGAGCCCGAATGCGTGCCCCCCACGTATCGCCGTAACCCGCTCGAAACTGCCAAACCAGCCATTGCCAA
>CAZTJP010000038.1:2611-13356 GCA_964613895.1 uncultured Thiotrichales bacterium
GGGAGTTCGCCGCGAAAGCTGTGACTGTCGTAATGATCCGGCTGGTGTAAAGGGCGATTGGTCAATAATATTCCCGGTCGCGCCCGGCTATCTGCTCCAATCAGCTCTTGCCCAGGACTGCTGATATCGCCAATGCGGAAACGGGTTGCCCGTAGAGGGCCCAATAACTTTCCATCTGGATCGCTCCGACCCAACGTCAAACGCCGCACCTGCCGCGACCCGTCACCCTTATCGGCGACGAACAGATTGCTTTCCAGATACGCCAGATCCCCGTTGGCATGGATATGATAGCTGCTGGAGGATTGGAGTATCCCTGGTGCGATCTTCTTGAACCCGCTACGTATATCGAGATCGATGAAAGGGACGGAGTAGGCACTGTAAGAAAGTGTCTGGCGGGGTAAATGAGGTTTGTTGCCGGATCGTCCCGCTTGTTGAGCAGCGATGCGTTGTCTCCTCAACAGTCTTTGCTGAAATGGGAGTGGCTCACGTGACAATACCCGAATTTGCAGCGCATACAGGTCGATGTCGAATGTCATCGGAAACCACTGTTCAAGCAGTCTGGCGTCCACGTAAAGATCGTCTGGATAGACGCGCATTCGTGCTTTGGCAAACTTCAGAACTGTTCCGCTCAGTGTGACTTCGCCCCGATCGAAGTCGAGCGCGAAGCGTCGATCTGTTCGCAAGATGAAGCCGCTGGCAATGCCTACGCCAGGATCAGTGGTGACAGCGATACCCAACATCTGGCATAAACTGCCCAAGGGCAACAAAACCATGCCATTTTCTTCGTACGTCAGCAACACATCATCCAGAACATTCTGCCCCACATGCACCTCCAGCATGCGCAACAGATCATCGTCTGGTCTCGCGTTGTCTGGGCGCTCCCCGGCAATGGCATTGAAGACGAGCATCATCACCGCCAGAATGAGGAAAGCGCGGACATTGTGGAACATTTATCCCGAGTTCTGGCTTGGCGTTACGACGACTGTGCATATTCGCCCCGAGCCCGGTGGTTACCGGAACCCGGGTAGAGTACAGAGGTGAAAGGTGCCGGATGATCGGAGTTATGGTAGTGTGAGTCCGGCAGTCGCCATCACTGCATTTCCAGTATGGGATCCGGAAGCTTCACGGGTACGAAAGCGGACTTCCAACCTGCCGTTCGACAAATGCTCCGCTGCCAAAGGTAGTTCGAACCGGCGCCGTTCGAGTGGTGGATAAATCGCGACACCGATGGCCTGGCCAACGACTCGTGTCTGCCCATTCGCAGGATGATAGGTGGCGATGACGTCGCCGTAGAGTGAGCGGTTACCGCTGCGCTCGAATACCATCACCAACCGTTGGTTGTCGTGCCCCCTGTTCTTCAATGAGAGCTGGGTCAGTTTCACCGAAGCACGGGTTTGACCTTGTCGAACGATGACTGGAATGGAAAGCGACATAACCGGTGTCAAGCGGATGCTCATGTCGCCTTGGCCGGCATTCAAGGTCGTTTCGAGGCTGCGCCCGCCAGTATCTGGTATGGCCGTAAATCGCAGGTAAGACCGATATTCACCATCCGGCAGGCCGTTTGGTTTACGCAGCAACAATCGAACCACTTGGGGCTTCCCTGGTGGCAAGGTCACCTGGCGAGGCGAGAATCGGATCATTGTGTCACTGAAGCGCTCTTGGGGAAGGGCGGAATTGATATCCTCGTATTTCCCAGCCTCGTTCATACGCTTACGTGCCCAGGAAATGCGGTAGGTTTTCGTTGTTGCACTTGTGTTCGTCAACGAAATCCTTGCGGTTCGGTCTCGTCCTTCGAAGACGATACGCGTGGGAGATATCGCGATATCGCCAATGGCAAAAACGGGAAAGGGTAACGACAGCATTGTTAAGGCCATGATGAGGACTGGCAGCCCGTTTACGATGCTTGCGAGACGTTTTCCCGATAATGGGCTGATCGTGTACGTGTCTTTGGGTGTGGTCGGGTTGTAGCGGCTATCCATAATCTATATCTGTCGGTTTCTGGAAGATCGAGCTGGTACCCAAGTGTGGTACGCCAGGCATAACGGGGCATTTCCCGAAGGAAATGCCCATTGCCTCACAGTGATTTCTATTTGTTATGTGATGATCAGTACACCACTTCGACGGTAAAACTGCCCGAATAGGAACCCGCCGGTTGATTGGCCGCAACATTGAGCTTTGCACCGACGTTGAAGCTGTCAGTGCCATCACTGCCGACAGTACCACTGGCGTTGGACACGAAGTTGGTGATAGTCATACTGTTGCCGGTATTGTCATTGATCGTGACATTGGTGCTTGGCAAAGTGACGGTATAGGCTTTGGATGCTTCTCCTGTGATATTGAAAACGCCTGCGCTTCCACCATTGGCCCCGAGAATGGCGTCACCATTTTCCAGCGTGCGGGTACCGTCGGTAGCAATCGAAACCACACTGGCCTGGTTGCCAGCTGCAATATCACCAAATGCCAAAGGCTGGCTGTTGGTGATTGTGATGGGAGCATCGGTGATGGTGGCCGAAGCTGTAGCAGTCGCGGTGGCTGCCAATGCCGTTGTGCCATGAACTACCCCGAATAGTGTGAGCGCCGCTAAAGCCAGTTTGATGGAATACTTTGATTTCAGCATAGTTGGTTCCTCAATTTTTTCCTTATTTTTTGTAGCTAAAAGTCCCGCCCAATGACCACGCTATCCTCGGTCTTTCCTCGGATCGACAGTTCTCCTGCAGGACCACGACAGCAAGCCTCAAGCTGTGCTGAAATGCCAAGATATACACAAGAACGGGTAATATGAACCTTAGTCAGATGGACGGAATAGAAAAGAGTATTAGAATGTAGTTGTGTTACGATGGTTTACATTTTTAAAAAAATCATAATGTTGACACATGTGACGTTGTGGACTCGTAGGTATTTTGGCCGTAGCGAAACGAACGGCAAGTGCTGGATGTGGGGCTGGTGAAGAACGCCTGAATACAGCGAGATGCTCTACCGGTCAAACCATGACGAATGGGGTTTTTCAATCCCCGGCGAAGTTGCTACTCTGTCCGGCCTGTTCATTGCTGTACGGATTCCATGGAAAATCGATTCAGTCTCAAGGATCTTGTTCTGTTTCTGGCGCTGGCGGCGCTGATGGGCGTGCTGGTGCTGACGATGTACATGATCGACCGTCAGTGGCAGAAGCTGGCATCGATGGAAAAGGCGATCAAGGAGCAGTCAGCGGATATCCGGCGCTTGCGGGAAAGCTATGCACGCTTGCAGCTTGGGATGACGCCGGCAGCATCGGCAACGGGATCCCCGACGGCCGCCGCAGCGGCGGTATCGGCCACTGGCAAGGTTTCAGCGGCAGACGCCCGCTCTGCCTTCCATCGTTCACTGGAAATCACCAAAAAACCGGATTATGCGGAAGGAGACTGGCGGGTGCAGGCGTTCGCCAGCCCGCTCAAGACGATGACGCCGCTGGTCTCGTCCGATGTTTATGCCAGCCGCGTCCAGGGATTCGTGCTCGAGTCACTGTTGACACGCGATCCGGAGACACTGGCGTGGCAGGGCTTGCTGGCCAGAGACTGGCAGGTCAGTGAGGACGGCCTGACGTTCACGTTCAACTTGCGTCCGGAGGCGACCTTCTCCGATGGCCAGCCGGTAACTGCGGAAGATGTCGTATTCACCTATGACTTCATCATGAATCCGGCGATCAAGGCGCCGCGCGAACGGGCCTATTATGAAAAGATCGCGTCAGTGAAAGCGACCGGGCCGCACACGGTGGTGTTCAAATTCAAGGAACCCTATTACAACAGCCTGTCACTGGCTGGCGGTATGAGCATTCTCGCCAGGCATTTCTATGGCAAATATCTGCAGCATCCGGAGCAGTTCAATCAATCCAAGGGATTACTGTTCGGCTCCGGACCTTACCGGGTAGCCGACCGTGAAAACTGGACGGCGGACAAAGGTTCGGTGGAGCTGGAGCGTAACCCGCGTTACTGGGGCCCGGTGCAGCCGAGTTTCGATCGCCTGGTATGGCGTTTCATCGAGAATGAAACCGCCCGGTTGACTTCCTATCGCAATGGCGAGATCGATGTCTACGGCGCGCAACCACGCGAGTACAAACGCAACCTGCTCAAGGATCGGAAATTGATGGCCAGAAGCCTCAATTTCGAATATCTGCCACCCACTGCTGGTTATCGATACATTGCCTGGAACGAGATGCGCAAGGGCAAGCCGACGCGCTTTGCCGACAAGCGCGTGCGTCAGGCGATGACCTATCTGACCGACAAGCAGCGCATCGTCGATGAGATCATGCTGGGATATGGCGAACCGGCGGTTGGGCCATTCAGTCCGCAGACAGCCCAGCACGCAGCGGATCTCAAACCGCGCAAACCGAGCCTGGAAAAAGCGCGTCAATTGCTCGCGGAGGCTGGCTTCAAGGATCGTGACGGCGATGGCGTACTGGAAGACGCCGCGGGCAAGCCTTTCGAATTTGATCTGGTCTATCCACAGGGTAGCGAGCAGTACAACACGCTGGCGCTGTTTCTGAAAGATGCCTATGCGCGTGCGGGCATCAAGATGCACCCGCGCGCCACCGAATGGTCGGTGATGCTCGATCTGCTCGACAAGAAAGACTTCGAAGCCATCAGCCTTGGCTGGTCCGGCAGTCTGGAAAGTGACCCTTACCAGATTTTTCACAGCAGTCAGACCAAGAACAACGGTGACAATTTCGTCAATTACAAAAACCCGAAACTGGATAAGCTGATCGAAAAGGCGCGGGCCGAAGTGGACGAGAAAAAGCGCATGCCGCTTTGGCAGCAGGTCGAACGTATTCTCTATGAAGACCAGCCCTATACATTTTTGACACGCGGCAAGTCGCTGGTGCTGGTGGACAAACGCATGCACAATGTCGAGGTGTTGAAAACCGGGCTGAATATTTCGGAAACACCGGTCGGCTGGTACGTGCCAGCGGCAGAACAAAAATACTGAGGCCTCGCCGGACAAGGGCAGGGAGACTGCATGTTCAGCTATATCATCCGACGCCTGCTGTTGATGGTGCCGACCTTGCTCGGTATCACGATCGTCGTGTTCGTGACCATGGCGGCCTCGCCAGGCGGCATCACGGCGCAGTCGCTGGTGGAAGGTTTCGGCATGAATCCGCAGGAAAAGGCGGCGCTGGAAGCCTACTACAACCGCCGTTATGGACTGGACAAGCCGGCGCCGGTGCAATATCTGCGCTGGTTGAACAACGTTTCCCCGATCGGTTTCGAGGTCGATGAAGATGGCAGTCTGGGCCATTTCTCCTGGCACAAGGGTATCGATCTGGGCGAAAGTTTTCTCTATGGCCGGCCGGTGAGTGAAATTCTCGGCGAGCGGGTGCCGATCACCTTGTTGCTGAACGTGTTGACGATTCCGGTCATCTATCTCATTTCCATTCTGGTCGGCGTGCGCGCGGCCGTCGATCGCGGCGGCAGTTTCGATATCAGTTCGAGCATCGTCATGCTGGCGCTGTGGTCGGTGCCGACGATGTTGGTGGGTGTGCTGCTGATCGGTTTTTTCGCCTCGGAACAGTATTGGCACTGGTTTCCCCCCAGCGGCCTCAGCGCCCGTGAAGCGCTGGATATGCCATTCATGCCCCATTGGTCGAGCCTGCTCGATGTCTTCAAATTGCTGCTGGGCTTGCTGGCGGGACTGGCAGGCGGCGTTGCACTGGGGCGCTGGCGGCATGCATTTGGACGGCGTCTGCTGGCGTCGTTGTTCGGTATCCTGCTGGCGCTATGGATGGTGGTTGCATTGCCACCCCAGGCGTTTTCCTGGTGGGCGGTGTTCTGGGTCGCCGTGATCCTGGCGGGCATGTTGTACGCGCTGGCCGGCAGCGATTATGAACTGCTCAGGGTTGGCGCCTTTGCTGTTGGCGGTTTGTGTCTGGGAGGGGTACTCGGCGCTGCCTGGGGTGACCAGGGTTTCATGCGTGGCTTTTTGCTCGATCGCGCCTGGCATCTGGTATTGCCGGTTTTTTGTCTCTCCTATGGCGGCTTCGCTTTTCTGGCGCGGTTGACGCGTTCCGCCGTGCTGGAGAATCTTCAGGCCGATTATGCGCGCACCGCCAGAGCCAAGGGGGTGCCGGAAAAGGATGTGCTGTGGGTACATGTGTTTCGCAACAGCCTGCTGCCGTTGATCACGGTATTTGCGGGCTTGTTGCCCGGCCTGCTGGGTGGGTCGGTGATCGTCGAAAGCATCTTCAGCATCGACGGCATGGGCAAGTTGGCCGTCGAGGCAGTCAAGGGCCGGGATCGTGAAATGGTGCTGTCGATCACGCTGATCTCCGGTTTTCTGACCTTGCTGGGCTATCTGCTCACCGATCTGCTCTACGCAGTCGCCGATCCAAGGGTGAGTTATGACTGAGCGGGCCGATCGACGCGAAGGCTATGCGGCCCGCATCCTGAGCCGCACCTTTTCCCGCTGGACTGCCCGGCTTGGCGCTGCCTGGATCGTACTGCTGGCCATCGTTGCGGTATTCGCGCCATTTCTGGCCAATAGCCGACCGTTGTGGGTCAGCCGCAATGGCCACGGACACAGCCCATTGATCGAAGCGCTGACCTGGGCGGATATCGGCTGGCTGGCCGCCTTTGCCGCAGTGATCGTGCTGTGGTCGTTGCCCTTGCGTTTCGCCCAGCGGTTGCGCTGGCTGTTGGTGATCGTCGCGTTGGCGGTCGGTTTGGGCCAAGTGCTGCTCAAACCCCAGGAAATCGTGATCTACGAACAGTACCGCGAACAGGCGGCGCAATACGATCGGATCATCTGGGCACCGATTCCGTATTCGCCGCGTGATTATCTGCGTGATCAGGGCGACACTGGCTTTCAGCCGCCATCGCGGGCGCACTGGTTCGGCACCGAAGAAAATGGCGCCGATACACTCAGCCGCATGATCCATGCCGCGCGCGTGGCGCTCAGTATCGGCTTCGTCGCCACGGGCATTGCATTGGTGATCGGTATTTTCGTCGGCGGGTTGATGGGATATTTTTCAGGCGTCGTCGATATCATCGGCATGCGTATCGTCGAGATCTTCGAAGCGATTCCGATTCTGTTTCTATTGCTGACCTTCGTTGCGTTCTTCGGCAGCAATCTCTATATCATGATGGTCATCATCGGCCTGACCAGTTGGACCGGCTATTCCCGCTATCTGCGTGCCGAATTTCTCAAACTGCGTGATCAGGATTACGTTCAGGCCGCCCGCGCGGCCGGTTTGCCGCTGCGTTCGATCCTGTTCCGGCACATGCTGCCCAATGGCATTGCGCCGGTGCTGGTGGGCGCCAGTTTCGGCGTCGCCTCGGCAATACTCGCGGAAGCGACGCTGAGCTTTCTGGGGCTTGGGCTGGTCGATTCTCCGTCCTGGGGGCAGATGCTCAATCAGGCGGTGCGTTTCTCTTCATTCAACTGGTGGATGGCTGTCTTCCCGGGCGGCGCGATCTTTTTCACCGTCTTCGCCTATAACCTGATCGGCGATGCGCTGCGCGACGCCATCGACCCGCATCTGTCGAGCGTGGATTTCTGATGTCGATGCTGGAAGTCACGCAACTGAAAACCTATCTGCGCTCGGCCGGGCGCACCGTCAAGGCTGTCGATGATGTCAGCTTCACCGTCGAGCGCGGTGAGACCTTTTGTCTGGTCGGTGAATCCGGCAGCGGTAAGTCGGTGACCGCGTTGTCGATCATCCGGCTGCTGCCGCCGCGCATCGTTTCACATCCGGCCGGCGCGATTCGTTTCGAATTCCGGCATCGCGACGGCGAGATAGAGCCTGTCGATCTGCTGCGGCTCGATGAAGCGCTGCTGTGCCAGATTCGTGGCTTGAGAATCGCGATGATCTTTCAGGAGCCGATGACTTCGCTCAATCCGGTGTTCACCATTGGCGAACAGATCGTCGAGGCGTTGCGATTGCACAATCCCGACATGAGTGCGCAGGCCGCGCGCGAGCAGGCGCTGGAGGCATTACGGCAGGTGCGGATCAGCAATGCCGAGCAGCGGCTCGACGACTATCCGCATCGGCTCTCGGGTGGCCAGCGCCAACGAGTGATGATCGCCATGGCAATGGCCTGCAAACCGGATCTGCTGATCGCCGATGAACCCACCACAGCGCTGGATGTCACGGTTCAGGCCGATATTCTCAAGCTGATGAAATCGCTGCAACACGATCGCCAGATGGGCATTTTGTTCATCACACATGACTTCGGCGTGGTGGCGATGATGGCGGACCGGGTCGCGGTGATGAAAAAAGGCCGCATCGTCGAGCAGAATCGTCTCGCGGAGATATTGCAACGGCCACGACACGCTTATACCCGCGCGCTGCTGGCAGCGCTGCCGGAAAATCTGCCGCGCCGGGAGAAACCTCCGATCGAGGCCACGCGGCCCTATATCGAAACCCGTGATCTGAAAGTCTGGTTTCCGGTTTACAAAGGCGTACTGCGGCGCCATGTGGATGATGTTCGCGCCGTCGATGGCGTCGATCTGGCCATCCGGCGAGGCGAGATCGTGGCGCTGGTGGGCGAATCGGGCTGCGGCAAAACGACGCTGGGCCGCGCCATTCTGCAACTGATCCGCCCCACTGCGGGAGAAGTCTTGCTCGATGGACAAGCCATTACCGGTCTGACGCAACGGGAACTGCGACCCTATCGCAAGGCAATGCAGATCATTTTTCAGGATCCGTTGTCATCGCTCAATCCTCGCCTCACCATTGCGACCACGCTCACCGAGCCGATGGCGGTGCATGGCATTGGCGAGTCCGATGAGGAAAGGCTGGAGATTGCCCGGAAAACGCTGGAAACGGTGCAGCTCAAGGGCGAACATCTGTGGCGTTATCCACATGAGTTCTCCGGTGGGCAACGCCAGCGTATCGGTATCGCGCGCGCGCTGGTGCTCGATCCGGGATTCATCGTCTGTGACGAAGTCACCAGCGCATTGGATGTTTCGGTGCAGGCGGAGATTCTCGAAATGCTGCTCGATCTGCGCCGTGATCGCGATCTGGCGTTGCTGTTCATCACCCATGATATCGGCGTGGTGGAATATGTCAGCGACCGGACCTTGGTGATGCAGCAGGGGCGGGTGGTCGAGCAGGGGCCGACCGAATCCGTCTGTGGCTCGCCGCAGGAACCCTATACCCGCAAACTGCTCGCTGCCGTGCCGCGCGTGCCGAAACGTCCTGCTCGCTAAGGCCGCAGTCGTGATTCGGTGAGAAATCCGGGTCAGCCTTCCACATCGATCAGCGCCCGATAGCTTTGATAGCGGCGTGGGCTGATCTTTCCCTGTTCCAGCGCCTGTTTGATCGCGCAGCCCGGCTCATCGCGGTGCAGGCAGTTGTGGAAGCGGCACTGGCCGAGAAACGGTTCGAATTCGACGAAACCGTGCTGAACCTGCGATTTTTCGATCGGCATGGGCGTGAAATCGCGAATGCCGGGTGAGTCGATGATGGCGCCGCCGCTGGGCAGGATGTACAGCCGGGCGGCGCTGGTGGTGTGCTGGCCCAGTTCGGAAACCTCGGAAACGGGACGGGTCGGGGCTTCCAGTCCCGGAATCAACTGGTTGGCGAGGGTGGTTTTACCCACGCCAGACTGGCCGATCAGCACGCTGGTGCAATCGGCCAGTTGCCGCTTCAGGGGGGCGAGCGAGTCGGGATCGTGCGCGCAGGTGTCGATGACCGGGTAACCCATCGCCCGATATTGTTCGAGGGTTTCGAGGTTTTCCGCGCTGTCTTCGAAATCCGATTTGTTGTGCAGCAGTACGGCGTTGGCAGGCATCAGTCGCACGCTGGCGAGCAGGTTGTCCACCATCTGCCAGTCCGGCGCGGGGCACGGCGCGATCACCAGCACCACCTGGTCGATGTTGGCGGCGATCTGACGTGGCCGGCCGCGAAAATACTGCCGGACGAGTGTATTGTCGCGTGGCAGGATGGCGGTGACGACCCATTCATCCGGGCGGGGGCATTGGTATTCGACCCGGTCGCCCACGACGATGTCGCTGAGCTTGCGCCGTACCGCCGCGCGATGTACCGCGCCTTCGGCGTCCTGGAGCAAAACCTCGGCACCGAAGCGGCTGACGATCAGGCCGTTTCCCTTGCTCACCGGGCAGCCGCAGCCAGGTGTTTATTTGAATTTGTAGAACTGCTTGTTCAGATAGGCTGCGACATCGAGAATTTCGCTGTCGAACCATTTCAGTTGCAGATTGCTCTCGCAGCGACGTACCTGGGATTCGAGCTGGGCGCGGTTTTTGACGCGGTGGTCGGGCCGTTTGTAGAGCATTGTGCCGTCGCCGCCGGTCATGCTGCTGTGACAGGCAATGCAGTTCTTGTCATGCAGCGCCTTGCCATGAGCCGGATCGGGTGCTTCATCGGCCCAGGCGACGTTCAGTATCAGCAGGCTGGTGGTCAGTATGATGGTCAGTGTCTTGTTCATGATATGTCCTCGATAATGGTTGTCTGAGTCCGCTCATGCAGGCGTGGCGCGGAGCTGTTGCAAATGTCTGATTCGCGCCAGCGCAGGCGGATGGGAAGCATAGAATCCAGTATAGACCGGGTCGGGTGTCAGGGTGCTGGCGTTATCCTGGTACATTGTCACCAATGCGGCGATCAGGTCATCGGCACTGGCATGACGGGCGGCGAATTCGTCAGCCTCGTATTCATGGCGGCGCGACAGCCAGGACATCAACGGGTTGAGGAAGAACGTGAATACCGGCGTCACCAGGATGAACAGCAACAGCGCTAGCCCGGATTTCTCACAGGGTCG
>CAZTJP010000039.1:0-13321 GCA_964613895.1 uncultured Thiotrichales bacterium
GTCATCACACCATCTATAGTGGCCTCGCTACGCGACCCTGTGAGAAATCCGGGCTGGTGCTGTCAGTGTGGCAGTGTTGCGAAAGGGTGGTTGGGTTCGATCAAACCAAAATAGTAGCTCGCCATCAGAACCAGAAACGCGAAGATGGAAAGACTGATCCGGAATGTCAATGCGTGTACGACCCGGTTGGATTTGCCATTGTCCTTGAGCAGATAGAGCATGGCGGATCCCAAGCTTCCCAGAATCAGGAGCAGAATGAATATGACGAAAATCTTGATGAGCATGGCTGATGGCTGGCTGTTGCAGGCAGTCAGTATATACCCCCATGGAGGGCTTGGAAACGGATGAACAAACCGGCTCGCCCATGGGGATTGGTTGCGCTGGTGCTTGTGATGCTGGGCCTGTTTGTGAGCTTGGGGGTTTGGCAGGTGAATCGGGCGCGCTACAAGCAGACGCTTGTTGACAAGGCTGTGGCTCGCGAATCGGGAGCCGAAATACCATTGCCACTCGATCTGGATGATTACTCGGGGTTGAGATATCAGCCTGTCAGTGCCGTTGGCCGATACGATGTCGATCACCAGTTGTTGCTCGATAACCAGGTTCGTAAGGGTCAGGCGGGATACAGTGTTCTGACTCCGTTTCGAATTCGTGGCGCGGATCGATATGTGCTGGTGGATCGAGGCTGGATTCCCATGGGGCTGACCAGGCAGTTGCTGCCTGATGTCGGTTTTACCCAGAAAGCGGTGGAAATACATGGTACTGCCTATACCCCCTTCGGCAAGGGCTTTCATTTGGGGGGTATGGATGACGGTGAGTTTATGTGGCCCCGAGTGATTCAGTTCGTCGATTTTGGAGCACTGTCAGAACGCCTGGGGTATCATCTTCTGCCGGTGATCGTTCGTCTCTCACCGGATGCGCCCAATGGTTATCTGCGGCAGTGGAAGGTCGTCAATATGGGGCCGATGCGCCATTGGGGCTATGCTTTTCAGTGGTTTGCTCTGGCGCTTGCGATGTTGGTGATTCTCGTTGTTTTGTTCACGCGCTGGGGAAAGCACGATGGTAAAGAGTCTGCTCCATGAATGATGTGTCGATGAAATCTACGCAGCCGCGTGAGGAGGATCTGTTCAGTCCGAAACGCCAGTGGCGGTCACGGCTGACGATGATAGGCCTGTTTCTGGCTTTTTTCGGGCCGATTTTTCTCGCCATGTTCCTCTATTCCCATCTGGAGATCTGGCATCCGGTACGATATTCGAATCACGGCGAATTGCTTTCGCCCATCCATCGGCTGGAATTCCTGGATGCGATTGACGATGACACGGGGCAGCCGGTCGATCTGGCGCGGATCAAGGGGCGTTGGACCTATGTCTATGTCGGCAAGGGAGGCTGCGATCTGTATTGTCAGGCCAGTCTTTTCAAGATTCGGCAGACCCGTTTGTTGCTGGGACGCGAGTTGCAGCGGGTGCAATATCTGTTTCTGGCGCTGGACGATGCCGCGGCGCGGGCCGCCGATGCGCTGGCGGATGAGCATCCCCGGATGATGCGTACCCGGGTGAGACAAGGGCGTGCGGAGGCTCAGGCCGCAGCATTGGGTCAGCATCCGCAAGGGAATCTATATCTGATCGACCCGCTTGGTAATCTTGTGATGCGCTATGGGCCCGACGCGCAGGCCCGGGGGATCCTCAAGGATATCCATAAACTGTTGAGAGTATCGAAAATTGGCTGACCGACAGATTTTTTCCTATTTTCGGTGGCTGGCAATGTTTGCGACCGTGCTCGCTTTCGCCGTCATCCTCCTCGGGGCCTACACGCGGCTTTCCGACGCTGGATTGGGGTGCCCTGATTGGCCGGGGTGCTATGGACACATGACCGTTCCAGAGTCGGCCGGGAAAATCCAGGCAGCCAATCAGGCCTACCCGGATCGGCCCGTCGAGACGGCCAAGGCGTGGAAGGAAATGATCCACCGCTATTTTGCGGGCACGCTGGGGTTGTCCATCCTGGCGCTGGCGGGCATGGCGCTGTTCAACCGCAAGGATGAGCGGCAACCTGTGTTGTTACCCGTATTGCTGGTGGGCGTCGTGATTTTCCAGGCACTGCTCGGTATGTGGACGGTGACGCTGAAAGTCATGCCGCTGGTGGTGATGGGGCATCTCATCGGCGGTTTCACGACGCTTGCATTGCTGTGGCTGCTGGTCATCAGTACCCGAACCTGGTGGCTCGCAGAGGAACGGCGCAGTGGTCTGGGCCTGTGGGGGCTGCTGGCACTGCTACTGGTCGTTGGGCAGATCATGCTGGGTGGCTGGACCAGTTCCAACTATGCAGCGCTTGCCTGCCCGGATTTTCCAACCTGCCATGGGCAATGGTGGCCGACAATGGATTTTGCCGAGGGTTTCGACGTCTGGCACGGTACGGGCATCAATTTCGAATACGGCATTCTCGATGGCACGGCCCGAACCGCGATACATATGACGCATCGAATCGGCGCGCTCACGGTGACGCTGTATCTGCTGTTCTTCATCTCCAGGGTATTACGTTTGCGCAATGAACCGGTCGTGCGCCGCGTTGCCATCGTGGTGCTGGTGTTGCTGGGGATCCAGATTGTGCTCGGGATTTCCAATGTCATTTTCCACCTGCCGCTGCCGGTCGCGGTGACACACAATGGTGTTGCCGCCTTGCTGCTGTTGTCGCTGTTGACGTTGCTGTATCTATTGTATTTGCAGCGCCGCGTGCGGGGAGTGGCGCTCTGATGCCGGGGGAGAAAACCATGCCACAATCATCCGTCGTGTCGGGTAACAGCCTTTGGGAAACGCTCTCGTGTTACTACGAGCTGTGCAAGCCTCGTGTGGTTGCGCTGATGGTTTTTACAGCCTGGGTCGGCATGTTTCTGGTCGATCCCTATACTTTTCCGACACAGGCTTTCATTTTTGGCACGCTGGGCATTGCGCTGATGGCCAGTTCGGCGGCTGCTATCAATCACGTTGTCGATCGGCGCATCGATGCCCGCATGAATCGCACCCGTCTGCGGCCGATCCCGAGCGGTAGCCTGACGCCAAAACGTTGCATGGTTTTTGCCTTGTTGATGGGGGTAGGCGGGCTGGTGGCACTGCTGTATGGAACCAATGCGCTGACGGCAGTGCTGACCACGGCCTCACTCATTGGCTATGCGTTGATCTATACCCTCTATCTCAAGCGGGCAACGCCACAGAACATCGTCATTGGCGGCGCGGCGGGCGCGACACCGCCGTTGCTAGGCTGGACCGCTGTGACCGGTCATGTGGACCCTTATGCGCTGGTGCTGTTCCTGATCATCTTTACCTGGACGCCGCCACATTTCTGGGCACTGGCGATCTATCGCAAAGAGGAATACGCGAAGGTGGATATTCCAATGCTGCCCATTACTCACGGAGAAGATTTCACGCGGCTGCAGATCATTTTCTACACCATTCTGCTGATGATCGTGACGATGCTGCCGTTTCTGATGGGCATCAACGGTATCGTCTACCTGATCGGCGCCATCCTGCTGGGTGGCTGGTTTCTCTATCACGCGCTGATGATGTGGTACACCAAGAGCGCGCAGTGGGCGATCAAGACATTCGTCTATTCGATCGTGTACCTGCTATTGCTGTTTTTCTTTTTGTTATTCGACAGATATTTGCCAATCATTGTGGAACGATTGCCGTTTGCCTGATCGCTTTTTATTTCCTTTATAAAAATATGGAAATAGGGACAGACCGGCAAACCAGGCTTCATTTCATTGTCCGTTGTTAAGCGATTGATTCGTTAGCAGGTTGGTGGAAAGGCGACGCCACAGCTGTATCAGTATAACTTGAATTTCTAACATTTCTCTGTATCCTCACGTCCCCATTTTCCGGTTTTCCGGAACGCGGCCGCAGGGCGGTGGAATCAAAAACCTTTTAATTTGCAAGGTTATGGTGAGAGAGGATTTATGGCTACAGCATCACTGTCTTCCAACAAGCAATACAACTACGAAGTTATCCGCCTGTTTGCCATCGCGGCCGTGCTTTGGGGACTCTGGGGTATGTCGGTCGGCGTCTATATCGCGGCGGAGCTGGCTTTTCCCTATCTGAACTTCGATATCCCTTACATCACGTTTGGTCGGTTTCGGCCGGTTCATACCACCAGCGTCATCTTCGGTTTTGGTGGTAATGCACTGTTCGCAACCTCGTACTATGTCGTTCAGCGCACTTGCCAGGCGCGATTACCCAGCGATTTCTTTGCCAAATTTACGTTCGTGGGCTGGAATCTGGCGATCTTTCTCGGTGTTGTCAGCTACATGGCGGGTTATACCCAGTCGCGCGAGTATGCCGAATTCGAATGGCCTATCGACATCCTGATCGCGGTTGTCTGGGTGGTCTATTTCTGGTTGTACGCGGGTACATTGCTGCGCCGTTCGCAGCCCCATATCTATGTCGCCAACTGGTTCTTCATGGCCTTCATCCTGGCGACAGCCCTGCTGCATATCTTCAACAACCTGGCAATGCCCATCAGCCTGTTCTCGATGAAATCGTACAGCCTGTTCTCCGGTGTTCAGGATGCGATGACGCAATGGTGGTACGGGCACAACGCAGTCGGATTCTTCCTCACGGCTGCGTTTCTGGGAATGATGTACTACTTCGTGCCCAAGCAGGCCGGGCGACCGGTGTATTCGTACCGCTTGTCCATCGTCCACTTCTGGGCATTGATCTTTCTCTATATGTGGGTGGGCACGCATCACCTGCACTGGACCGCGATTCCCGACTGGACTTCGACGCTCGCGGCGACCTTCTCGATCCTGCTGTTGATGCCTTCCTGGGGTGGCATGATCAACGGCATCATGACGTTGTCGGGCGCCTGGGACAAGCTGCGCAGTGACCCGCTGATGATGTTTTTCATCACGTCACTGGCGTTCTATGGGATGTCCACTTTCGAAGGCCCGATGATGGCTCTCAAGAGCGTCAATGCACTCTCGCACTATACGGACTGGACGGTCGGCCATGTTCACTCGGGTGCGCTCGGTTGGGTCGCCATGGTGTCGATTGGTTCGTTCTATCACATGGTGCCCCGGCTGTATAACACCAAGCTCTACAGCCAGAAACTGGTCTATATCCATTATTTCCTCGCGACCTTTGGCATTCTCATCTACATCACCGCGATGTGGGTCTCGGGGATTGGTCAGGGGCTGATGCTGCGGGCTTTCGATGAGTACGGCAATCTGGCCTACACCTTTGTCGAGACAGTGGCCTTCATGCACTGGCCGCTGGTGATGCGCATGGTGGGCGGCATGTTCTTCGTTTCCGGCATGCTGTTCATGGCGTTCAATCTGTTCATGACGGTTCGTACCGCACGCCGTGAGGCCGCGGAAATGGAGGCTTTGATCGCCGCCAAGATGGCCAAGGCAGGAGCGTAAGCAATGTTCAAGCATGAAAGTATCGAGACCAACGCCGGGCTGCTGATCATCCTGTCGCTGTTGGCCATGAGTATCGGTGGCCTGATCGAGATCGTGCCGCTGTTCTACATCAACGACACGGTCGAGCAGGTCGAGGGTGTCCGCCCGTATACGCCGCTGGAGCTGCGGGGGCGGGACATCTATCAGCGGGAAGGTTGCTATCTCTGCCATTCCCAGATGGTGCGTCCGTTCCGCGACGAAGATCTGCGTTACGGCCATTACTCCCTGGCGGCGGAGTCGAAGTACGATCACCCGTTTCAGTGGGGGTCGAAGCGCACCGGCCCTGATCTGGCTCGCGTTGGTGGCAAGTATTCCAATGAGTGGCATGTCCAGCATCTGACCGCGCCACGCTCAGTCGTTCCGGAATCGATCATGCCCAACTATCCGTGGCTGAAGAAGACCGAACTGGCGTATTCCGACATTGCGCTGAGAATGAAGGCATTGAAGAAAGTCGGCGTACCTTATTCGCTGACACCCGAGGAGTATCAGGCCAATGTCAAGAAATTCGGTGAATCGGTTGCCCGCGAGCTCGATATCAATCATGCGGAAGAAAACCTGATCGCGCAGGCACAGGCGCACAACTATGACGGTAATCCCGACAAGCTCACCGAGATGGATGCGTTGGTCGCCTATTTGCAGATGCTCGGTACACTGGTGGATTTCAGTCAGTACGATGAAGGGTATTTCACTCAGTTCCGCTAGGCGACGAATCCGATGTTGAGCTGGCTGGGGGATCTGACCCATAGCAAGATTGCGGCGTTGCTGGTGTTTTTTCCGCTGTTCGTTGCGATCGTGATCTACGTCTATGGGAGCAGGAACCGCAGCAAGCGATTGGAGTCCTACAAGTTCATACCCCTGCAGGACGATGATGACGAGCAGGGAAAAGGTGTTTGAATCATGAAGAAGCAGCAGCAGAAAAGATCGGTACAAACCACCGGGCATGCCTGGGATGGTGATATCCAGGAATACAACAACCCGCTGCCGACCTGGTGGGTCTGGGCATTCTACGGCACGGTCGTCTTCGCACTGGTCTACTGGCTGCTGTATCCCGCCTGGCCGATCGGAAAGAGCTACACGACCGGCTTGTTCAATCACATCACCTTCGTCAATGACAAGGGTGAGAAAGTCACCACCCACTGGAACACCCGTTCCCGTTTTCTGGCGCGGCAACAGACCGATAAAAAGGCCTTGGCGCTGAAAGCGCATTTCAACGAGGTGGCGCATGCCTCTTACGAGGATATTCTGAACGACCCTGAAAAAATGGCCTTCATGCGCTCGACGGCGAAAGTTCTGTTTGCCGACAACTGTGCTGCCTGCCATGGGGCCGGTGGCAGTGGCGTCATTGGACTGTTCCCCAACCTGGCGGACGATGACTGGCTGTGGGGTGGCAAGATCGAGGATATTGAACAGACGATCACCTATGGCCGGCACGGGTTCATGCCGTCGTTCAAGGATACTTTCACCGAGGAACAGCTCGACGCCGTAGCGCAGTATGTATTGTCATTGTCCGGTATCCAGGGCGGCGACCCCGGCAAAATCGAGCAAGGCAAGGCGTTGTTTCAGGGTGAAGGTGGCGGCTGTTACTATTGTCATACCCACCAGGCGACTGGCCTGAAGTCTCAGGGGTCCGCCAACTTGACCGACAAGATCTGGACCGTGGCCAATGTCCCCGGCGCTGCGGACTATCAGAGCAAGCTCGAAGCAGTCAAAAAGGTGATTCGTAATGGCATCGATCGCAGAATGCCAACCTGGAAAGGCCGTTTGACACCAGAGCAGATCAAGATGCTGACAGTATTCATCCACCAGCTGGGAGGAGGACAGTAAAATCCGCCTCTGTCAGGGACGGCAGCGGGTTGTCCGGCGAATAGTCGATGTCTGAAGCGCCAGTCCCTTACACCCAGGATGTCTCCGTGCGCGTTTATCCGCGTTCGGTCAAAGGCCGGTTCCGGCGGATCAAGACTGCGATCCTGATCGTCGCCTATACGGTCTACTATGGTCTGCCGTGGCTGCCTTGGCACCGTGATGTCGGGCCGGATCGCGCCGTACTGTTCGACATCGTTGCGCGCAAATACTACCTGTTCGGACTCGTGGTCCAGCCGCAACAAATCTTCTGGCTGGCCGGCTTTCTGGTCATTGCCGCATTGCTGCTGTTTTTCGTCACCGGGTTGGCCGGGCGCGTGTTCTGTGGCTACTTCTGTTTCCAAACGCTCTGGACCGACCTCTTTTTCCGTATCGAAAAATGGATTCAGGGTGAGCGTCCGGCGCGCATCAAGCTGGACGAGGCGCCGTGGACCGCTGCCAAGATTGGCAAAAAACTCGCGACCTGGTTGGCCTGGGGGCTGGTGGCTTTCTGGACCGCGATCACTTTCACCCTCTATTGGGGGGACGCCGGTGAGCTGCTCAAGGCCTTTTTCACCGGCACGGCGCCATCGGCGATGTATATCACCACCGGCATTCTCACCTTCACCACGTTCACCATGGCCGGCGTCGCACGCGAGCAGACTTGCACCCATATGTGTCCGTATTCGCGGTTTCAGGCGGCGATGTTCGATCGCAACACCCGGGTTGTCGCCTATGACCGTGAGCGGGGCGAGGGCCAGGCTGGCCGTGCCCGCGTCACTCGCCAGTTGAAGACACCGGCGCAGCGCCACGAAGCCGGCGTGGGTGACTGTATCGATTGCGGCTACTGTGTTCAGGTCTGTCCCACCGGGATCGACATCCGAGATGGTTTGCAGATTTCCTGTATCCACTGTGCCTTGTGTATCGATGCCTGTGACACCGTCATGGATCGCATGGGATGGGAACGGGGCCTGATCCGCTATTCCTCCGAGGTCGAGGATGCCGGCGGCAAGGTGAAGTGGTGGACACTGAAAAATGTCGGTTATGGTCTGGGTCTGGTGCTCGCGACTGCGATTCTGGTATGGAGCGTGATGACCAAACCGGTGCTGGAGACATCGGTGCGCCAGACCCGGCAACCCCTGTTCGTCACGCTGTCGGATGGCTCGGTGCAGAACAGTTACGAAATCAAACTGAGCAACCAGACCACCAAACCCCAGGACTGGCGGTTGTCGCTCAAGGGTATCGACGCCAGTCTCGATACCGGCAAGATCGGGATCATTCACCTCGAACCGCTCAAGCACCTGCTCATTTACGCCAAGGTGAAGGAACCGCCGTCCGTGCATGCTTCCGGCAAGGTGCAGGATTTCAAGTTCGTGGCCACGCCGCAGTCTCCTGGCCTGGAGCCGGTGGAAATCTCCGCTCGCTTCTACCGGCCGTGAACAGCCTGGCCATCACGCTCGGCGGCGGTGTCCTGCTCGAATTCGTGGTGTTCTCCATGTTGTACCGCTGGACCCGGTTGCCGGGGAAGTCGGTTGCCTTCCTGGTCGCTTCGCTTGGTGTTGCCTTGTTTCTTCCGCTGGGTATCCTGCGCTGGCAGGGACTGGATGATTTTGCGATCCATGTGACGTTCTACATGGTGATTCCCTACGTACTGGGGATCATCACCAGTCACTGGGAGATTCGTGCCTCGCTCGAAGGCCCCTCGACCGGGCGCTGGTTCCATTGGGGGCCGGCGATGCTGGTCGGCTTTTTCGTCGTGCTGGCCGCCGTCGATGGCGTCATCCTGACGTTGGCTCAAAAAGGCATCGACGGGCACTGGTCGCAGCGGCTCTTGCCCAAGCCCCGTTCCCATGCGAATGTGGTGTCGGTATTCCCGGGTTCGGTATCGCATGATTTTCAGGAAAAGGAAGCGCAGTTCAACCAGTATCTCAAGGCGCGAGAGGCCCAGCGGGCCTTGGGATGGCAGGTCGACAAGGGCTGGGTTGGACAGGCGGTGGCTGGCCAACCGGTCGAATTTCGCGTTCGCGTGCGCGATCGCAACGGGCAACCGGTATCGGGTGCGATCGTGAGCGGCCGCTTCCTGCGCCCTTCGGATTCACGCAAGGATGTGGGTTTCTCGATGACCGAAATCGGTGGTGGCGAATATTCCGCCCGCCTCAGACTGTCACAGCCCGGGCGCTGGTGGGCAGTGATCGACATCCGCAAGGGCCAGGCCTGGTACGAAGTCCGGGCTCGCACCCGGTTGCTGGAGCCCAAGGCGAATGACTGATACCGGCAGCCAGCGCAGCTGTTTTCACTGCGGTTTGCCGGTGCCGGACGATGTCGATCTGCAGGTCACCATTTTGGGCGAGGCGCGCCCCATGTGCTGTGCCGGCTGTGAAGCGGTGGCACGCGCCATCGTGGACAATCAGCTCGAGAATTTCTATCAACACCGTACCGCCAATTCGCGGACGCCGGAAGCGCTGGTGCCCGAAGCCTTGCGGGAACTGACGCTCTATGATGACGAGCGTTTGCAAGCGAGTTTCGTCCATGCGCTCGAGGGAGAACGGCGTGAGGCTTCGTTGATCCTCGAAGGTATCACCTGTGCTGCCTGTGTCTGGCTGAATGAGCGTCACGTTCAGGCACTCGATGGCGTGATCCGTTTTCAGGTCAACTACTCCAATCACCGGGCACAGTTGGTCTGGGACAACGGCAAGCTGCATCTGAGCGATGTGCTCAAGGCCATCAGCGAGATCGGTTACCACGCCCATCCTTTCGATCCTGGCCGCCAGGAGGAATTGCACAAGCAGGAGCGGCGGCTGGCGATTCGCCGGCTGGGCGTCGCCGGTGTCGGCATGATGCAGGTCATGATGATGGCTGTGGCGATGTATCTGGGCGACAGCCAGGGCATGACCGGCGGTATCCGTTCGTTACTCCGCTGGGCCAGCCTGGTGGTCGCGACGCCGGTCGTCTTCTACTCGGCGCAGCCCTTTTTCCGATCGGCCTGGCGGGATCTGAAATTCCGGCAGCTGGGTATGGACGTGCCCGTTTCACTGGCAATCGGCGCGGCCTATATTGCCAGCGCCTGGGCGACGTTGCGGGGCCATGGCGAGGTCTATTTCGATTCGGTGACCATGTTCACCTTTTTCCTCTTGCTGGGGCGTTTCCTCGAGCTGTCGGCGCGTCACAAGGCCGGGCAGGTGGCTGATGAACTGGTCCGGATGTTGCCGGCCACAGCACACCGCAAGACGATGGATGGTTTGGAAACCGTGCCGGTCATCGAACTGGCGGTTGGCGATGAAATTGTCATCAAGCCCGGTGAAACGGCGCCGGCCGACGGCATCATCGTCGCTGGCCGGAGCACCATCGATGAATCATTGCTGACCGGGGAGAGTCTGCCCGTCAGCAAAAGCATCGGTGATATGGTCATTGGTGGCACCATCAACCGGGCTTCACCGCTGACCGTCCGGTTGGACAAGCTCGGTCAGGAAACCGTGCTGGCAGGTATCTCACGGCTGCTCGAGCGGGCGCAGGCGGAAAAACCACAGATGGCCCAATTCGCCAACCGTGTCGCCGGATGGTTCGTAGCAGGGCTGCTGGTGGTGGCCTCACTGGTGTTCATCTACTGGTATCTGCATGCGCCGGACAAGGCGTTGTGGATCACCTTGTCGGTGCTGGTGATCACTTGTCCCTGTGCCTTGTCGCTGGCGACGCCGGTGGCGATGACGGCTACGGTTGGCGTGCTGACCCGGATGGGGATACTGACGACCCGTGGACATGCATTGGAGACGCTGGCGAAAGTGACCGATATCGTGTTCGACAAGACCGGTACCCTGACGCGTGGCAAACTGAGTCTGAGTGGCGTCACCCTGTACCACGATATGCCGGAGGCCGAGGTGCGGGCACTGGCGGCTGGCCTGGAAAAGTTCTCCGAACATCCGGTCGCGCAGGCCATTGTTGCTGGCGCCGAATCACCGGCTGAAGTCGAAATCATCGAATCGGAGACTGGTCTGGGGATTCTCGGACGCTATCAGGGGGAACTGGTAAGGATCGGCAATCTGGCATGGGTGCAGCAATGGCATCCCGATTTCGATGATGAATCACCCCCAGGCGCCAGCGTCTATCTGGCGCTGCGGGACGCTGTCGTGGCCCGCCTGGAATTGCGTGATGAGCTGCGGCCCGAGGCTGGCGCAGCGCTGCGGGCGCTGAAATCGCTGGGCATTACCCCGCATTTGCTCAGCGGTGACAATGAGGCGGCGGTAGCGGCGGTGGCCCGGGCGCTGGGTATCGAACACTATCAGGCGCGTCAGTTGCCGGATGACAAGCTCGCGGCGGTCAGACACCTCCAGCAACAAGGTGGTATCGTGGCGATGGTTGGTGATGGCGTCAACGACGCGCCGGTACTGGCGGGCGCGGATGTGTCGATCGCCATGGGCAGCGGTGCCCAACTGGCCCAGGCAAGCGCCGATATGGTGCTGCTCACGGAAGATCTCGAACGTTTGCCTCAAGCCGTGGTCCGGGCACGCGCAACCCTGAAAATCGTCCGTCAGAACTTCGCCTGGGCGATCCTGTATAATCTGTTTGCGATGCCGTTGGCCGCTGCGGGATATATCGCACCGTGGATGGCGGCGATCGGTATGTCTTTCAGTTCACTGTTCGTGGTGCTGAACGCGTTGCGATTGCGCGCAGGCCGCGAGAAACCGGAAGTCTGATGGAAATCCTCTATATGCTGGTGCCACTGGCTGTTGTACTGGCGGCGGTTGCTGTCGGGGCATTCGTGCTCTCGGTCAAGAGCGGTCAGTACGAAGATCTCGAAGGCCCGGGCCATCGGATTCTGATGGATGATGACGATCCAATGATCCCAAACTACCAGGAAGAGCGAAAGCGCTTGCGAAAACGCAAATGATGGCGTAGCTTCCCTCTCCCTGACAGATTAGCTGGTTGAAAATCATGTTCTCTTTCTACAATCTGCCCTTGACCATTGTGGTTGCCCTGATCATTGCAGGCTGGTTGGCATTCGCTTCGGTCGTCCTCAGCGGCATGTTCTGATCATCCGGGTGTCGGCTCATTGGGGAGCGTTACGCGCTTCACCTTCCAGAATTCGCCGGTAGAGCGCCTCAAATTGCTGTTCGGTCACAGCACCGAACACCGGATCGTGTTGTTGCGGTAAAGTCGCATCCAGTATTTTCCAGTCACTTGCGGTCAGCGCCTGTTCGATGGCGGGAAAGAGCTGGTTGTCCTCGGTGGCCAAGTGCTTGCGTTGACGGCTGATGTAGTCGTTCAAGCTGTTTGCCAGTTCATCCCGCGTCAGGATCGCGGCATCTTCCCGAATCGATTCAACCTGGCGGCGCAATTCAACCGTGGCGGCTGGTAGTTGCTGGTGTTCTTGCGCCAGTAACTCGAGGATTTTTTCGAGACCGGACTGGGGATGGTGCTGCCTGAAATGGTTGAAAATTCGCTCTTCACGAGGATGGTGGTAAGCATCCGGATACTGCGCCATGTAGTCCAGAATATCCGCCATCAGATCCCAATCCGGATCATCTCCCGAGGCCAGCAGCGCCGTCTGCTGCTCGAGCAGCGCCATCAGCTTGCGGATGTGGCTGTGGTCGGCATGCAGCGCATTGAGAATATCGGACACGAAAATCGCCCCTGCTGGTTGCAGCATTTACGGTATATTCACCCGACAGATAATAACTATACTCCACGAACTTCAGTTTGGGGGTATTTTTAGGTGAAGTCGGTGCTAACCCGCATTTCTCACAGGATCACGACTGCGACCGCCCAATGCGGTGCGCTGACTGGCGTTCACTCGGTCGGGCGGACCGACATCGTGTCGACTACGCCTGCGCGGCCCTCGGTCGCAAACGCCAGCCACCACACCACCTCGAGCGGCCTCGCCACGCGATATTGTGAGAAATCCGGGCCGAGATATGGGCATGACGCGCAAGCATCCAGGCTTGTGGCAGGTTGGAGGAGTCTACGCACGATGCCGTGTCTTTCGTGGCTGCTGCTGTCAGTCTGCCTCACTGCGATGCCGCTGGTGGTGTGGGCTGCGCCGGT
>CAZTJP010000040.1:0-13217 GCA_964613895.1 uncultured Thiotrichales bacterium
AACCCGCCATGGCGGTATGGTCGCCGATCCTCACGTTATGTGCAATCTGAATCAGGTTGTCGAGCTTGACCCCATTGCCGATCACCGTATCGTCGATCGTGCCTCGATCGATCGTCGTATTGGCACCGATATCCACATCGTCACCGATTCGCACCGACCCGACCTGCGGGATCTTCACCCAGCGGCCGTCGTCATTGGCATAACCGAAACCATCGCCGCCGATCACGGCGCCGCTACCGATCTCACATCGCCGACCGATCGTCACTGCATGATGAATGACTGCGCGGGGCGCAATCCGTGTATCGTCGCCAATCACCGCATCATCACCGATCACCGCGCCGGCGCCAATGGAAACCCGCGCTCCGATCTTCACCCGTGCGCCGATCACCGCCTGCGGGCCGACAAAGGCGGAATCGTCAACCTCGGCACTGTCATCGACGACCGCGCCGGCGGCCATGCCAGGCGTCGGCACCTGTCGAGGATAGATCAACTGAGCCGCGCGGGCATAGTCGAGGTAGGGCTGACTGGACAGCAATGCCGTGACTGGACAATCATCGGCGTGATCGGGATTCAGGATTACTGCCGTGGCGCCAGTATGCGCCAATTGCGGCAACAGACGTGGACTGGAGACGAAACTGAGCGCACCCTGTCCGGCCTTGTCCAGCGAGGCAACATGCGTCAATGGCTCGTCGGCGCTGCCCCGTATTTCCAGCGACAATGCCGCTGCCATGTCGCCCGTGGTCATGACCATGACTCAACCTGCCCGCTGCCCAAAATACCGGCAACCACGCACCACCCTACTTCGCCGGCAGCTTCTTGAGCTCCTGCAAGACCTTGTCGGTGATATCGATCCTGTCGCTGGCATAGAGCACGCTTTCGCTGACTACGAGATCATAGTGTTCGCGCTTGGCCACTGCTACGATGGCCCGATAGACGTCGGACTGCAGTGAGCCCAGCACCTTGTTACGGGCCAGACCGTAATCTTCGGCGAACGATTCCGACTTGCGCTTGAACTCACGTATTTTATCGCGCAATTCCGACTCCATTTTCTCTTTCTCGGCCGCCGACACGATATCCTTGTTCTTGCGGTAATTTTCTTCCTGCTCTCGTAACTTCTTCTGCGCTTCCAGCAAGGCCTTCTGGCGCTTGGAAAAACGACTCTTCAGCTCCGAATCCGCACTCTTGGTCTGTGGCGCTTCGTTGAGCAATTTGTTCATATTGACGGCAGCGATTCGTGTCTCTGACCAGGCCGCGCTGCTCGACAGAATCAGTGCCGCCATCAACAGCATGAAAAAAAGGTATTTGAATTTCATGATCTGGTCGCTCCAGGTAGCCTAAAAAACCGCACCGATACTGAACTGAAACTCCTGCCGCTCATCACCCTGCCGTTCATTGATGGGCTTGGCGAAGCTGAACACCAATGGTCCCACCGGCGCCAGCCACTCCAGCGAAACACCAGCCGACAGTCGCAACTCATCACTGTTGAAATCGTTCGGCTTGGCGAACACATTACCCGCATCGACGAAAGCCCCCATTCTCACCGAACGATTCTCTCGGGCAAAAGGTGCGGGAAACAGCAGTTGCGCCGAACCCAAGACACGGAAGTTGCCACCAAACGGATCACCCGTGGAAGAATCCGGCCCCAGTGTATTAGTTCGATAACCACGGACCGAACGAATACCGCCGGCGTAGTATTTTTCAAAGAACGGCAGATCGGTGGTGCCGTTGTAACTGTCGCCATAGGCCACATCGCCTTTCAGTGAGAACGTCCAGTCATCATTGATGGGGAAAAATTCGATATTGCGGTAACTGATCTTGTAGTAATCAAGATCACTGCCAGGCACACTGGCCTCGAATGCGAGCCGCTGGCTGTTACCCTTGTGGGGAAAGATGGTGCGATCCCGGGTGTCGTGCGTATAGGTAGAGGCAAACAGGAACTCACCATAATCCGAGCCGTTGTCACGCAGAAAATCGTTGATCTCGTTCGGCGTCTGTCCGGCAATGGTTTTGATACTGGTATTCTCATGACTGAAGTTGAAGCGGATGTAATCATATTCAGTCAAGGGAATCCCGTAATTGACGCCGAGTCCCCAGCGATCGGCAACATAGTTCGCGACGTTGATCTGGGAGGCATCCGTCGTGCGATAGAACGCATTGAACCCCCGGCTCACACCATCGAGCGTGTAGTAGGGATTGGTGTACGAGATACTGTATACGCTGGTGGCATTATTGCGTGTCAACTGCAATGAAAGTTTCTTGCCGGAACCAAAAGCGTTCTCCTGATCGAGCGCCAGCCCGAACACCAGACCGGTTGTCTGCGAATAACCCACATTGGCAGAGAAACTCCCCGCAAACCGTTCCTTGACCGTGAAATCGAGATCCACCAGATCATCCCGTCCCGGAACATGTTTGCGCTCCATCCGAACCGATTCGATGAACGGCAACCGCTGGATCCGTTCCCGTGACCGATTGACCAGCGGCGTGGAGAACCATGCCCCTTCCAGCTGCCGCATTTCCCGACGCAATACTTCATCGAGCGTCTTGGTGTTGCCGAAAAAGCGGATGCGGCGTACATAGACGCGCTTGCCCGGCTTGATATTGAACGACAACGTCAGTTTCTTCGCTTCCTCATCGACATGCGGGATCACATCGACCTGGGCAAAGGCATAACCCTCCGCGCCAAGCAGCGCCTTCAGAGCCGAAGTGGTCCGTGAAACCTTGGCTCGGGAAAAAATCTCGCCCGGCTTGATCTGGATGGCTTTGCGCAGTTTTTCCTCCGGAAGAATGAGGTTGCCTTCAAGCGTATAGTCGCCAACGGTGTACTGCTCACCTTCCTCGACGTTGATCGTGATATAGATGTCTTCCTTGTCCGGCGTGATCGTGACCTGGGTGGAATCGATGTTGAAATTCAGATACCCCCGGTCGAGATAGAAAGAACGCAGTTTTTCCAGATCCCCCGCCAGCTTGGGCTTGGAATATTCATCCTTGCTGGACAGGAACGCCCACCAGGCGGGAATACCGGAATCGAAATCCTTGGTGAGCTGCTTGTCGGTAAAACGCTTGTTGCCAATGATATTGACGCGTTTGATCTTGGTCACCACGCCTTCCGATATCTTGATCGCGACATCCACCTGGTTGTTGTCGAGTGGTTTCACCTCCGTGTCCACCTTGACGTTGTACTTGCCGCGGGCGAAATACTGCTGGCGCAACTCCCGTTTGAGATCCTCGATGACCGAACGATTGAAGATCTTGCCCTTGGCGATATTCGCTGCCTGCAATGCCTTTTTGAGTTGTTCGGTATCGATATCCTTGTTACCGGAAAAAGTCAGATTGGCAATGGCGGGACGCTCCTTGAGCTGTATCACCAGCTTGCCGCCATCACGCCCCACCTTGACGTCGTCGAAAAATCCGCTCTCATAGAGCGAATGGATCAGATTGGGCGCATCCCGGTCATCGAAACGGTCGCCCACATCATAGGGAATATGCGAATAGGCCGCGCCGGGTGATACCCGTTCCAGCCCCTGGAGATCGATGGAAGTGATCGTAACGACTTCCGCATGCGTGATCACCGGCAACAAAACCAGCAACAGAAAACGGAACAAGCCGGAGCGCAAACGCCGCGTTCGGGGAAAATCCTGAGTCATCGAGTACAGAAGCTACCGGGAATGGATCATGATTGAGCACAGCATCCAGGGAAGCTGTCCGTGAGCGGGGTGAAATGCGCCATCAGCCCAACATTCTTGAAATATCATTATAGAAGGCCACGAACATCAGTCCACCCAACAGGGCCAGACCAACCCGTTGCCCAAACGCTTCGACACCCGGTGACAATGGCCCGCCCTTGATCAGTTCGATCAGATAATAGAACAGATGTCCTCCATCGAGTACCGGAATCGGCATCAGATTCAGAACCCCCAGGCTGACGCTGACAATACCCAGAAAGCCGAGAAAGGCGGCCAGCCCGATCGACGCCGAGACACCAGCATACTGGGCGATGGTCAAAGGCCCGGAAATATTCTTCAACGAGGCCTCGCCAGCCACCATCTTCCACAGCATCTTGACGGTCAGCACCGACATATCCCAGGTACGCTGCACGCCATGCAACACGGCGCTGACCGGTCCGTAGCGCACTTTCACCCGCATGCGTTCGAACTGCGATGGATCGAACCGGGGCAAGGCGCCGATGCGTCCAATGGTCGAATCTCCCTCGCTGACGGCATCGGGGGTTACCGTGAACTCCAACACGCGGCCGTGACGCCTGACGGCCAAATCGACCGGTTTGCCCGGGTGGGCACGAATGACCGATACCATTTCACGCCATTCGTGAATCGGCTTGCCATCGGCCTTGACGACTTCATCGCCCACCTTCAGTCCGGCGCGTGCTGCCGCTCCGGTTTCGACCAGCTCCTTGAACACGGCCGGGATCCGTGGCCGCCATGGCGCCAGACCGAGTTTGTCGAGCATATCGCCTTCACCCAGCAGGTGCCGGCTGTCGGCCAGGTTCAGCATTCGGGTCGTGGTGGAACCGTCGGCCTGCTGGAGCAACAACTCGACTTCGCCACGCTTCAGCGCTTCCTTGATCATCAACAAGGTAGCGCTTTCCCAGCTGGGCGCCGGCTTGCCGTTGACTTGCTTGATCAAAGCGCCTTCCGGCACATCCGCCCGCGCGGCAACGGAATCAGGCATCACCTCGCCGATCACCGGCTTGAGGCCGTTCACGCCGACCATATACATCAGCGAATAGACCAGGATCGCCAACAGAAAATTGGCCAGCGGCCCAGCCGCGACCACCGCGATCCGTGTCCACACCGACTGCCGATTGAAGGCTCGATGCCGTTCATTGGCGGGCACTTCGCCCTCGCGTTCGTCCAGCATCTTGACATAACCGCCCAGTGGCACCGCCGCCAGCACATATTCGGTCTTGTCAGGATCCGAGGAGACCCATTTGTACAAAGGTTTGCCGAAGCCGATGGAGAAACGCAATACCTTGACGCCCAGCTTCCGCGCCACCCAGAAATGGCCAAACTCGTGGATCGCCACCAAAATGGCAATGGCGGCGATGAAAGAGAGTATGCTGGTCAAAAAAGTCATGGCATCAGGTTTCCACTAAATCTGGCCGCCCGGTTGGCATCCCCGCAGCCGTAATCACAACCGCGCAATCCATGCCCGGACCACTTCGCGCGCCTGCCGATCCGCGGCCAGCACCTGCTCGAGGTCGGTTGCTGGCCCATGCGGGCATTCATCAAGACAATATTCGATCGCTTCGGCAATCTGCGGGTAGCGAATGGCGCCATTCAGAAAGGCCTCGACCGCTACCTCATTGGCCGCATTGAGACTCGCGCTGGCCGTGCCGCCCTGCTCACAAGCCTGCATGGAAAGCCTCAGGCAAGGAAATCTTGTCATATCAGGGGCTTCAAAGTCCAGATTTCCCACTTCGAAGAGATCGAGATCGGCCACTCCCGAGCTGATGCGGTCGGGCCAGGCCAGCGCATGCGCAATCGGTGTCCGCATGTCCGGGTTGCCCATCTGCGCCAGTACCGAGCCATCTTCATAAGCAACCATGGAATGGATCACGCTCTGGGGATGAATCACCACCTGGATATGCGCCAGCGTGGTATTGAACAACCAGCAGGCCTCGATGATCTCCAGACCCTTGTTCATCATGGTCGCCGAATCGACCGAAATCTTGCGGCCCATGACCCAATTCGGGTGCGCGCAGGCCTGCTCCGGTGTGACTTCCGACAACCGATCCAGCGGTAAGGTTCGAAACGGCCCGCCCGAACCGGTCAGCAGGATGCGCTTGACGCCCATCGCAGCCAGCGATGCCGGCGGATGTGCGCGGGAACCGGGCATGCATTGAAAAATCGCATTGTGCTCACTGTCGATCGGCAACAGCTCGGCATCGCTCTCGCGCACCGCCTGCATGAACAGATTGCCCGACATCACCAGCGCTTCCTTGTTGGCCAGCAGCACCCGCTTGCCAGCCCGCGCGGCCGCCAGCGTCGGCAACAGCCCCGCCGCGCCAACGATGCCCGCCATCACTTGATCGGTTTCGTCCAGCTCGCTGATGCTGACCAGGCCAGCTTCGCCAGAGAGCACCTCGGTCGCTAAGCCCGCCTCACGAACCTGGCGGCGGAATTCGTCAGCCAGTTGCTCATCGGCGACCACCGCATAGGGTGGCTGCCACTGCCGGCATTGCGCCATCAGCCGATCGAGATTGCGGAATGCCGACAGCGCCACTACCCGAAAGCGCTCGGGATTGCGTGCTATCACGTCCAGCGTATTGACGCCGATGGTGCCCGTGGAACCGAGAATGGCAATGCCGGAGCGTCGTTCGGAATCACGCATAGCCATTACCCGAATAGCCAGCGCAGACCAATCAGAAAGATCGGCGCGGCAGCGATGTGACTGTCGAAGCGATCGAGAATACCGCCATGCCCCGGCAGCAGCGTACCCGAGTCCTTGACGCCGGCTTCGCGCTTGAGCAGGCTCTCGAACAGATCGCCTTCAACCGAAAACAGCCCGGTGATCAAACTCAGAAAGAGAAACGAGATGGCATCGAATACCGTCGGCTGGAGATAGAGCACAGTAACAATGGCAACCGCCACAACACCGCCGAGGCCACCGAGCAAGCCTTCCCGTGTCTTGCCGGGGCTCAGATCGGGTGCCAGCTTGTGCCTGCCCCACATCTTGCCTGTCAGATAGGCCATCGAATCGGCAGCCACGCACAGCGTCAAAAAATACAGCAACCAGCCGAAATGCATCTTGTGCAGCGCCACGAACGACAGCCAGGCAGCCGGCAGCAGAACCCCGCCAAGTGCAGCCAGCAACGGTTGCCAGCGGGGTGGCCGTCCCGCCGTATGGACATAGGCTGCCAGCACCGGAACCATCAGACACCAGATGATCGCCGCTGTGATGACCCAGCCGTGTGACAAGGCCGAGCCGGGATAGCGCCACAGACCGATCAGGATCGCCACCACCGCCAGCGTGTAGGCGAAACGCCACGGTTGCGCCTTGAGTGAGGTCAGCGCAGCCCACTCCCAGGCTGCCAGCCCGAACAACAGCATGGCCGCAATCCCGAAGGCACGGTTCGGCAGACCGATGATTGCCGCCAGCAACAGTGCCGCCAGCACACCGCCCGACAGAATCCGTTCCTTAAGCATTACGCAATACCTGCTCGCTGGTCATGCCAAAACGGCGTTCGCGAGCCGCAAAGCTGTCGAACGCCTTCTGTAATTCGTCGGCATCGAATTCCGGCCACAATTTGTCGGTGAAATACAGTTCGGTGTAGGCCAGTTGCCACAACAGAAAGTTACTGATGCGAGTCTCGCCGCCAGTGCGAATGAACAAATCGGGATCGGGAATGCCCGCCGTCCAGAGCGCCTGATCGACATCCGCTTCGGTCAGCGTTCCGGCGTCCAGTTCACCGGACGCTACCCTGGCCGATATCCGCCTGACCGCGTTCAGCATGTCGGCCCGGCCGCCGTAATTGGCCGCAACCTGCAGAATCATCTTGTCCCCTGTTGCGGTTTCCCGCTCGGCTTCGTCCATGCGCTCACGCAACTTCGACGGGAACGGCTTGCGGTCGCCAATGATCCGCAGCTGGATACCGTTCTTCTTCAACCGCTGGGTTTCGCGCCGCAGCGCCGCCATGAACAGCTCCATCAAGGTCGAGACTTCCTCGCTCGGGCGTTTCCAGTTCTCGCTGCTGAACGCAAACAGGGTCAATACTTCGACGCCCCGCCTGGAACAGGCTTCGATAACACGACGCACCACATCGACCCCTTTCTTGTGGCCTGCGGTGCGCGGCATGAAACGCTTGCGCGCCCAGCGGCCATTGCCATCCATGATGATCGCGACGTGACGCGGAATCTTCCCACTCATGCCGAAAGGCCGGTCAGATTTCCATCAGCTCGGCTTCCTTGACAGCCAGAGCTTCGTCCATCTTCTTGATAGCCGCATCCGTCAGTTTCTGCACCTGGTCCTGAGCCTTGCGCTCTTCGTCTTCCGAAATCTCTTTCTCCTTGAGCAATTCCTTGAGGTCGCTGTTGGCGTCCCGGCGGATATTGCGCACTGCGATCCGGCCGTTCTCCGTTTCCTGGCGCACGACCTTGACCAGATCACGACGGCGCTCCTCGGTCAGTGGCGGCATCGGCACCCGGATCACCATGCCGGCCGTGGCCGGGTTGAGGCCAAGATCGGAGGTCAGAATCGCCTTTTCCACCTTGGCGACCATATCCTTCTCCCACGGCTGGACTGCCAGCGTGCGCGAATCCTCGACATTGATATTGGCCACCTGGCTGATCGGCACTTCGGAGCCATAGTATTCGACCATGACGTGATCCAGCAGGCTGGGATGAGCACGACCCGTACGGATTTTCGCCAGTTCGTGCCCCAGCGCTTCTATGCTTTTTTCCATGCGGCTTTCTGCATCCGCAAGAATTTCTTCTATCATCGTTCGTTACCTGGTTGGTGGGCAGGCAGTCAGCCGTTCGTCAATCACGAACCACCAGCGTGCCGATATTCCCTCCGGTCACCGCTTTGAGCAGACCGCCCTGTTCTTCGATATCAAAAACCCGCAACGGGATATTGTTGTCCCGACACATAACTATAGCAGTTGCATCCATGACGCCGAGCTTTTTCTGTAACGCTTCGTCAAAAGTCAACGTTTCGTAGCGCACCGCGTCCGGATGGGTCTTCGGATCGGCATCGTAAACGCCATCGACCATCGTTGCCTTGAGCATCAGATCGGCGTGGATCTCGGACGCCCGCAGGCTGGCCGCCGAATCCGTGGTGAAATACGGATTACCGGTGCCACCGGCAAATACCACGATCCGGCCTTTCTCCAGATGCCTGACAGCGCGGCGGCGGATATAGTCCTCGCAAACCGAATGAATCGAAATGGCCGACATCACCCGGCAGTATCCACCCAACCGCTCGATCGCGTCCTGCATCGACAAAGAGTTGATGACCGTGGCCAGCATGCCCATGTGATCGCCAGTGACGCGTTCCATACCGGCCGCCGCCAGCCCCGCGCCACGGAAGATGTTGCCACCCCCAAGCACGATCGCCACCTCGACGCCACGCTGCGAGACTTCGAGAATCTCCCGCGCCAACCGATCGACCACTTTCGGATCGACCCCATAAGGCTCGTCGCCGAGCAGCGCCTCGCCGCTGAGTTTGAGCAACACCCGCTTGTATTTTGGTTCCGACAAACCTGATGACATCTGCATTCCCTGTTGTGAGCGAAAAAAAAGGACATCGAATGATGCCCTTTTTTATACTCGGATGCGAGATTGACAAGCCCGCAAACTGTCAGCTGGCGTTCATCTGGGCCTGCACCTCGGCAGCGAAGTCTTCCTTCTTCTTCTCGATACCCTCGCCCACCTCGAAGCGTACGAAACGCACCACTTCGGCATTGGCCGATTTGAGCAATTTTTCCACGCTCTGATCCGGATCCTTGACGAACGGCTGCCCGAGCAGGGTGATCTCCTTGAGGTACTTCTTGATCCGACCACCAATCATCTTTTCGACGATCTCGGGCGGTTTGCCGCTTTCCAGCGCCTGGGCGGTGAAGATCTCCTTTTCCTTCTCCAGCATGTCGGCCGGCACCTCGGCCTCGCTGACGCAGACCGGGCGACTGGCGGCAATGTGCATACTGATGTCCTTGCCAAGCGCTTCGTCACCCCCCTTGAGTTCGGTGACCACGCCGATGCGACTGCCGTGCTGATAGGAACCCAGCAGACCGTCCTCGGTGGTGATGAGGTCCGCCCGACGCACCTGGATGTTCTCGCCGATCTTGGCCACCAGAGCGGCTCGCGCCTCCTCCACGGTCTGCCCCGACGCCATCGCCGTATCGGACAGTGCTGCCATATCGGTCACGCCGCTGGACAGCACGGTGGCCGCCACAGCATTGGCGAAGTCCACGAAGTTGGCATCCTTGGCCACGAAGTCGGTCTCGCTGTTGACTTCGACGATGGCGGCCGTCTTGCCGTCGTCGGAAGGCGCGATCACCACCAGGCCTTCGGCCGCGATACGACCGGCTTTCTTGACCGCCTTGGCAGCGCCGGATTTGCGCATTGCCTCGATCGCCGCCTCCATGTCGCCGCCAGCTTCGGTCAGCGCCTTCTTACAATCCATCATGCCTGCGCCTGTACGTTCGCGCAGCTCTTTAACCATTGCAGCAGTAATTGCCATGTTACTTCCTCAAAACTCTGTCGATTGTCTGATGAGTGACCGTCGCTCAGGACGCAGACTCACTGTCGCCATTTTCCTCAGTACGCTCGGCCGCCGCGGCTTGCTCGTCCGAAGCCGACGCTGCCGCCTTTTCTTCAGGCTCGGCGGCTGCTTCCGCAGGCGCCGGCTCGTCACTGGCTGCTTCCCCGGCTGGCGCATCCTCAACCGCTTCGGGTTGCAATGCCGCTGCTGCCTTGCCTTCGTTGATCGCATCGGCTGCGGCCGTGACATACAGCTGGATGGCGCGGATCGCATCGTCGTTACCGGGAATCACATAATCGATATTGTCCGGCGAGTTGTTGGTGTCGACCACGGCCACTACGGGAATTCCCAGCTTCCGGGCTTCGGCGACGGCAATCTTCTCGTAGCCCACGTCGATGACAAACATGGCATCGGGAGGACGACGCATATCCTTGATACCGCCAATGCTTTTCTCGAGCTTGTCGTGCTCGCGGCGCAGCATCAATATCTCTTTCTTGCCCAGCCGGTCGAAACTGCCATCGGTTTCCATCGCTTCGATCTCTTTCAGACGATTGATCGATTTCTTGACTGTCTTGAAGTTGGTCAGCATGCCACCCAGCCAGCGTTGACTGACATAAGGCATACCACAGCGCTGAGCCTCTTCCCGCACGGCATCACGCGCGGAACGCTTGGTGCCGACGAACAGAATGACACCACCTTTGGAAGCAAGCTTGCCGAGATAGTTGAGTGCGTCCTCGAACATCGGCAGGCTGGACTCGAGATTGATGATATGAATTTTGTTACGCGCCCCGAAAATGTAAGGCGCCATTTTCGGATTCCAGTAACGGGTCTGATGACCAAAGTGAACGCCTGCTTCGAGCATTTGGCGCATGGTTACGCTAGACATTGAGTTCTATCTCCAAATTGTTGGGATCACAGGCTTGCCGGCAGTGCTGACGAGCCATGTCGATTCCCGGGGTTGAGCCTCCACGAATCCCGATTGGAAACCCTGGCGTCACTCCGCCGAAGGCACCCGACCAATCGTGTCGAAACGTGTGTGGATTATTGACTTTCAGCCGACCAAACCAAGCCACTGCTCAGATTGCCGCTGAAACGCGTCAAATCAACTCATTCCTCTTCAGGAACGATACATACCTTGATGGTCGTATCCACATCGCTGTGCAGATGCAGACCCACCTCGAATTCTCCAGTATGGCGAAAAGCACCTTCCGGCAAACGGATTTCCCGCTTTTCCAGTTCGTGACCGGCCTGCGTGACGGCTTCGCAGATCTCTGCCGGTCCGATCGAACCGAACAGTTTGCCTTCCGCGCCGACATTGGCAAAGATGGTGACTTCCAGGTCTTCCAGCGCCGCCTTGCGTGCTTCCGCCTTGGCCAGTGCTTCCGCGGCCGCCTTTTCCAGTTCCGCGCGACGCGCTTCGAACTCGGCGATATTTTCCTTCGAAGCGTACTTGGCCTTGCCGCCAGGGATCAGATAGTTTCTTGCATACCCCGGACGCACCGTGACCTGTTCACCCAAGTCACCCAGGTTTTCGACCTTCTCAAGTAAGATAACTTCCATCGTAATTCTCTGCTCATCAAAATGACCCGCCTAAAGATTCAGCGGATACGTCAATAAATTCAATGCCCGGGCCTTGCAAACCGATGGCGGAAATCCGCCAACGCATCCGCCAGTCCCAGGCCGGACAACAATGTAATCAGTGGCCCCAGCAGCACCAGGCTGACCACCATGACCAGCACCAGCACGGGAACCGACCATTTCATGGGCGAACGCGCCGTCACCAGCGCATAGACAACCGCCACACCCTGCAGGAAGTAGACCGCGCCAAGCACCACCAGCAAATCGTCCAGAACCTCCGGTCCACCGGCCAGTGACCAGACGATCAGCAACAGCCCCAGCACCGCCGGCCAGAGTCCCGCGCGCAATGCCAGAAACTCCTGCCGGAACCCGCCGGGGTTATACAACACCGCCTGCATCTGTCGGCCCAGCATCAGTGCCAGCAAACTGCTGAGCAACAATGATGCGATCAGCAAACCCGTCAACTGGCTGGCCAGCGAATCGAGCATCGCCCCGATATCACCCTGATGCCTGCCAGCTTGTTCCAGCACAGGCTGGAGATACCGTTCCAGCAGACTTCGCCACAAACCGCTGATGTCGGGATACAGCCAGTGCAACAGCACGGCACCGAGCAAGGTGAGCGCCAAGCCTGCCTGCAACGTTACCTGCCAACGCCTGGTCGCCCGCAACACCAGCGCCAGTAACAACACCGGCGTCCACTGCACCAGCCCTGCAACAAAACTGACTGCCGGTGGCACGCCGGCGGCGACAAACAGCACCGCCAGTGCAGCCGATGCCAGCAGAATGACATTGATCCCGCTGATCGCACCATTGCGCAACGCCAACAGCGCCACCACCGCCGCGCCAATGATGCCCACTGGCGGAAAGATCAGCGTCAGCAGCTCGGTGGCGATCACCAGTAACGCAGCCTGCCACAGGCCGCGCATCGCAAAACCGGCAAGCGCTGAGGTAATCACCTGTTCAGTATGCGCCGCTCCCCGCGGACTCGGCTGCCGCGTAGACCGACGCCCACACCCTATTGGGCGTGTGAATCGGTGTACGGCAGCAGGGCCAGATAGCGGGCGCGCTTGATCGCGGTCGCCAGCTGTCGCTGATACTTGGCCTTGGTACCGGTCACCCGGCTGGGAATGATCTTTCCCGACTCGCTGATGTACTGTGTCAGAGTCTCCAGATCCTTATAGTCGATCTGCTCGACCCCTTCCGCCGTGAAACGGCAAAATCTTCTACGCTGATAATAACGGGCCATCATTCGCCTCCTGTCGCTTCAGTCGTTGCCTCGGACTCAGCCGGCTGCTTTTCCTCGCTTGCTGCCGTTTCCGGTGCCGGCGTCTCGGCCGCGGGGGCCGACTTCGGCTCCTCGGTACGGGCCAGCTTGGAAGGCTCGGTCACCGCCTTGTCCATGCGGATGATCAGATTCCGGA
>CAZTJP010000041.1:0-13070 GCA_964613895.1 uncultured Thiotrichales bacterium
AAACTGGCGGGCGAGTATAACAGAGTGCGAGCATACCTCCGACCCCGCCGCAGGGCGGATCAGCGCAGCGCTATCCACCATAACAAGGCGCGTCCGGTACTGCTGATTTCGAGCATGGTTGTTCTTTCCAACCCCGCACCCCGCTGGCCATCCGGTCGTTCACGGGACGCCGTGAATACGTCTCTGTAGGCTCGATGACCGCGTCCTGCGGCCAACGCCCGCGCCCGGCCGGGTGGCTACCTGTGTGCTCCGAGGTGGCTGTGGGGTTTGTATTTGCCGTAGGATGGCGTAGAGCGCAGCGAAACCCATCTGAATGTTTGGATCGGGTATCGTGCAGGTAGTGGGTAGGTGTTCTTTCCACCCCCGTACCCCGCTGGCCATCCGGTCGTTCACGGGACGCCGTGAATACGTCTCTGTAGGCTCGATGACCGCGTCCTGCGGCCGACGCCCGCGCCCGGCCGGGTGGCCACCTGTGTGCTCCGGGGTGGATTTGGAGCGTTCGTGTACTCATCGATTGTTGGAGGAGGATTCAGTGAAGACTATGACTTGCAGGCAGTTGGGTGGCGCATGTGACCAGGCGTTTCATGCGAATACATTTGAACAGATGGCTGAGTTGAGTAAGCAGCATGCGATGGAGATGATGCAGAAAAAGGATCCGGCGCATTTGGAGGCGATGCAGAAGATGCGGGCGTTGATGAAGAATCCAGCGGACATGAAGCAATGGTTCGATGCCAGGCGCATGGAGTTCGATTCCTTGCCAGAGGATTGAGGCGTGGAAACCCGGATGTGGTGGGTTGGATCGGCTTACGAGCGGGCGGTTTCTTGTTGGCCGGCGTGGCAGAGTAGTTCGTAGGGGATCGTTTCGGCGCGGGTTGCGATGTGTTCGACGGGCAGGCCGGGGCCCCAGAGGGTGGCGAGGTCGCCGGCCTGGGCGTCGGAACAGGGCCGCAGGTCGACGGTGATGGAGTCCATGGAAACCCGGCCGATGAGTGGGCATGTGGCGCCATTGATTTGCACGGGGGTTCCGCTGGGGGCGTGGCGGGGGTAGCCGTCGGCATAGCCGATGGCGATGATGCCGACGGGCATAGGTTCGGGGCATTGCCAGGTGGCGCCGTAGCCGATGGTGTCACCGGCGTTGTGATGACGGATATCGAGCAGGGGCGCTTGCAGTTTCATGGCGGGGCGGAGTCCGAGTTCGGCGGCGGTTTGGCCGATCAGTGGTGAGGCGCCGTAGAGCATCAGTCCGGGGCGAACCCAGTCGGTTGTCAGTTGGAAGCGGTCGTCGAGCAGTGCGGCGGAGTTGTAGAGGCTGGTGGGCAGGTTCAGATTGCGGGTGATGCGCTCGAAGGTTTCGAGTTGTTTCGTGTTGAGAGGGTGCTCGGGTTGATCTGCGCAGGCGAGGTGGCTCATCAGTGCCTGGCAGCTGTTGCCGAGGCGGGCGGCAGCTTGGTCGGCGTGTTGGGGGTGGATGCCCATGCGGCCCATGCCGGTGTCGATTTTGAGCCAGGTATCGGGCCAGGGTTTGGGCAGTTGTTCGAGCAGGTCGATTTGTGGCAGCCGGTGGATGGCGAGGATGAGCCGGTGCTGGCGGGCGAGACGGTAGTCTTGGAGGGATTGGGCGCCCTGAAAGACGAGCAGGGGTTTTTCGATCTGGTGTTGGCGCAGGTAGAGCGCTTCGCTCAAGCTGGCGACGGCGAAGGCGTCGCTGCTGTCGAGTGCTTTGGCGGCGGTGAGGTAGCCATGGCCGTAGGCATTGGCTTTGATGACGGCCATGATGCGGGCGTGTTTTGCCCGGGCGCGCGCCAGCGCCAGGTTGTGTCGCAGGGCATGGGTGTCGATCTGGACCCGGGCGGGACGGGTCATGGTGCGCCGGGGATTGGGCCGCTGTCGGCGCTGGAGTAGATGTCGGGGGTGAAGTTTTCGAACCGGGTGTATTGGCCGAGGAAGGTGAGTTTGACCGAGCCGATGGGGCCGTTGCGTTGTTTGCCGATAATGATTTCCGCGATGCCTTTGTCGGGTGATTCTTCGTTGTAGACCTCATCACGATAGATGAACATGATGACGTCCGCGTCCTGTTCGATGGCACCGGATTCGCGCAGGTCGGACATGACGGGGCGTTTGTTGGGCCGTTGTTCGAGGCTGCGGTTGAGTTGCGAGAGGGCGATCAGAGGAACGTTCAGTTCCTTGGCGAGCGCTTTGAGGCTGCGGGAGATTTCGGAGATTTCGGTGGCGCGGTTTTCGCTGCTGCCGGCAACCTGCATCAGTTGCAGGTAGTCGATCATGATCAGTCCGAGTTCGCCATGGGCTCGTACCAGCCGGCGGGCGCGGGCGCGCACGTCGGTGGGGGTCAGTGACGGGGTGTCGTCGATGTAGAGCGGCATGCTGGCCAGCAGTTCGACAGCGCTGGTCAGCCGTGGCCAGTCGTCATCCCGCAGTTTGCCGGTGCGCAGGCGTTGCTGGTCGATGCGTCCGAGCGATGAGAGCATGCGGATGGCGAGTTGTTCGCCGGGCATTTCCATGCTGAAAATGGCGACCGGTTTGTTGGCTTTCATGGCGGCGTATTCGGACAGGTTCATCGCGAAGCTGGTCTTTCCCATCGAGGGACGGCCCGCAACGATGATGAGGTCACCGCCCTGGAGGCCGGAGGTCATGCGATCGAGGTCGTCGTAGCCGGTGGGGATGCCGATCATGCCGTCCTGCTTTTCATGCATGGCGTCGATGAATTCGACCGCGCCCTTGACCAGGGTTTTGAGTGGCTGGAAGCCTTGCTGGTTTTGCATGCCTTGTTCGGCGATGTGGAACACCTTGCGCTCGGCTTCGTCGAGGATGTCGCGGCTGTCGCGGCCGTTGGGGTTGAAGGCTGAATCGGCGATTTCACCAGCGACGCCGATGAGTTGGCGCAAAATGGCGCGCTCACGGACGATGTCGGCGTAGGCTTTGATGTTGGAGGCGCTGGGGGTGTCCTTGGCGAGGGCGCCGAGATAGGCGAGTCCACCCGCCTGTTCGAGTTGACCGAGTGGTTCGAGGTATTCCGACAGTGTGATGACGTCGAACGGCTGGCCTTTTTCCGCCAGCGCGGCGATGGCCTGGAAGATCAGGCGGTGGTCCTGTCGATAGAAGTCCGTTTCGGCGACCCGGTCGGCAATCTGATCCCAGGCGTTGTTGTCGAGCAGCAGTCCGCCCAATACGGCTTGTTCGGCTTCGATGGAATGGGGAGGTACCTTGAGGGGTTCCACGGAAGTCGAATCGGGCGGATAGTCGTCGATCGATGGTTCTTGCATAGGGAATCGGGTTGGTTGAGCGGATGTCTGTCGTCCCGTCGCTGGCAACGGTTGTGTCGGGCGCCAGTCTACCTGATGCGGGGGGTGGTCGCATCAGTCTTCGCCTGGGTAGGTGCCCGGGCATTGGCGTTGTCGCTTCGTACGCGCGGTGCTGTGAATATGTTCCCATGATTTCGCGCAGAGACCGGTATAGACTAGCATCATGTCTCTTCTTGCCGCTTACGTGGGTCCACCGATTGCCTTGCAAACTTTGCTGATGCCAGCGCGTGGACGCCATCAGTACGCTGGATTTGAAGCATCCAATGGCCATCATCCTTCCGGTGCCGACGGGTTTGGCTTCGGGTGGTTTCTGAACGATGGACCACACCGTTATGTGCGTACTCGACCCGTCTGGCAGGATGTCAATGTTGCCGATTTGGCTGCATCATTGCGGGCTTCGGTCTGGCTGACCAACTTGCAGGGCAACGCACCGGATGGTGTCGGTATGTCGATCGGCAACATCCAGCCTTTCAGGGATGAACAGCTTTTGTTCATGCATCAGGGCTTCATCGAGGGCCATACTCGGGTGCTGTTGCCGGCCTGTCTGGAGTATCTGTCGCCGCAGATCATGGATTCGATCCAGGGGCATTCCGCTGGCGAATATTTGTTTGCAATGATCCGTCAGCGGTTGCTGGATCCTGATCATCTCGCCCTGGCGCCGGTGGTGCAGGATGTACTCGGTACGCTGGAGGTTTCGCTGCGTGATCGTGCCTCGGTGTTGAATCTGGTGGTGAGTGATGGCCGGCAGTTGTTGGCGGCGCGTCAAGCGACCGGGCAGGATTGTCCACCATTGTATTTCGCGGTTGAGGATGCGGATTTTCCCGGCGCCGCCCTGGTCGCCTCCGAGCCACTCACCGAGGGCGCTGGTTGGCGGCTGATTCCTGAGCATCATCTGCTGGCGTTGTCGAGCGAGGGTGAATTCCGCCTGACGCGCCTGTGATTCCGGGTGAGGGCGCTCGAATGGGTTGGCGATGGGTGGGGGTCATGGCATTGCTGATGGTGGTGCCGGCGCATGGCGCCGATCGCCCCGACCGGCTTGTTCGTTCCACGGACGCTGGCGGGGAGGATCCGCGTTTTCCGGGGATTTCGATGGAACCGGATCAGTGCGGCACGCCGCCGATGAGTCAGATCGAACGGCGTCATGCCGAGATCACGGAGGCCTTGCAGCGTTCGAGCCGCTGGCTGGACCGTTTTTTTGGCGATGATCGGGATATCGAGTCCCTGGCCAACTCGGTCGTTCGGCTGAGCCTCGATGGCAACTATGTGGAAGCGGAAGCTGGTGAGACCAAGCTGAAGTTGCGCGGCAAGGTCAATTTGCCGCGGATTCAGCAGCGCCTTCAGCTGGTGTTCGAGGGGGAGCCGGAGAATGACGATATCACCGGACTGGACAAGTCGGGAGGAACGGCGTCGTTGCGTTACAAGGTCAAGGAGACGCTGTTGCGCGAGACCAGTCTGTCATTGGGTTTCCGCGGTGGTCTCAGCGATCCCCGCCTGTTCTTGCAGCTTCGAACCAGCCGCAGCATGAAGCGCAAGCGATCACTGGCACGAGTGACGCCGGCCATTGGTTATGATTTTTCGGAAGGATGGGAAGCCAATGTGCGTTTCGATCTCGAGCATCGCTTCACCCATCGCGATTACCTGCGTTTTACCGAGCGCCCTGGCTGGAAGGAGAAAGATCCGGGTTTGGTTCTGCAACAGAGCCTGACTTATTTCCACCGCTTCACGATGCGCAATTTCATGGCTGTGGACTGGTTGACGACCGTGCCTACCGAGCCTGCATTCATCATCGATGTCACACGATTTCGTGTGCGTTACCGGCGCGATATCTGGAAACACAAGCTGTTTTTCGAGGTGGCTCCGGGCATTCGCTTTGCCGATTCGAACGATTACGTCATGCAGTGGGAGTTGGGCATGAGACTGGAAGTCGTGTTCGAGCCTTGACCGCAGGCATGAGGTCTGCTCGACATTCCGGCAAGGAAAAATGCCCTTTTACGCCATCATTTTCTTTACATCGGTACCGAATGCTTTACACTGGGCGCGCTGGTAAAGATTACAGCGGCGATTTTTTATGTCTACGCAATACGATGAACCCTCCCGGTAAACCATCTTGTTAGTTCGTAAGTAATTCCGCATCTTTCAGCACCATTTGTTTCACAGGCGATAGCGCCAACGACACATAACACGTTAATTTCTATTGGAGAATACTTATGGCTACTACGACAGGCCGCGTTAAATGGTTCGATGAAAAGAAGGGCTTTGGTTTCATCGAGCGCGAGGAAGGCAATGATGTCTTCGTTCACTTCAGAGCGATTCAGGGTGACGGTTTCAAGACACTGGCTGAAGGTCAGGAAGTCGAATTCGAGGTCGAGCAAGGCCAGAAAGGCCCGCAGGCCGCCAATGTCGTTTTGCTCTGATCGGGCAACGATGATGAAAAAACGGGCCATTTGGCCCGTTTTTTTTTGCGTCAGGAAAGACAGCGGAGTGATGAGTCCTCGCTTGTTCTTTGAATTTTCAAGGGATGATTTTATTTCATGACCTTGCGAGCATGCAGTGGCTGTACCGGCCGGTTGTTGGCATGCCCGAGCACCGCCTGAAGGGCTTCAACCTGGGGTTTGGAGACCGTGACCGGTGTTCTCAACACGATCCAGCGCACACCTTCCGTGCAAGGCGGGGTGGTCAGCGAGCCATTGTAGCGAAAATAATCCTTCTCGGTTTTTTCGATTTCGAGATCCTTCAGTACCCACGACGGTAATTCCGCTGCCAGGCCGGCTTCGGGCGGCAGGCTTCGCCAGAGTTTGTCCACCGTCGGGTGTGGCGCACCCGGCATCAGCAGCATCGATACCACGGCCAATTCACCGTCATCGCTGGTATGAACGAAATGGATCTCCATCGGGAACGATTCGCCATTGATCAGTGTTTCACTGGGTGAATGAAAGTGAAACTGTTTGAGTGTGAAAGTTTTTCCATCCAGCTCGATTTCTCCACCCGAACGCATATCAACCTCGATACTGTGTCCAGTATTGATGATCTGCTGCGGGGTCAGCATGGTGTAATTCATTTTGATGCCTGGGAGCTTGGCATCGACAACATTGCGTTTCATTTCGATATCGATCGGAGACTGGTTCTTGCCAGTGCCGCATGTTGCATAGTCCGGGCTCAGTTCAGCCCAGTGTGCCGGGCCGGTGTCACCCTCGTAGTTCCAGGCAGGTGGCTCGTTTGCCAGCAGGGTGGTTGCTGGTGCGAGACATAACACGGTCAACAGGAACAGGATGTGCATGGGGCCTCCTTGACAGAATCAGAAACGGGTTGATGACGAGCTCATCGAACTAGCCCGAATTTCTCACAGAGTCACGACTGCGACCGCCCAATGCGGCGCGCTGACTGGCGTTCACTCGGTCGGGTAGCTCGACGTAGTGTCGACTACGCCTGCGCGGCCCTCGGTCGCGAACACCAGTCATCACACCACCTTGAGCGGTCTCGCTACGCGACCCTGTGAGAAATCCGGGTTAGGGAATGATAAACCATTTGTCGGGTATGGCGCGCCCTCATTGGCAGCAGTGGATTTGTGACTGGATCAACAAATTCGATCATGCCATGAGCGTATTCTAATCAGTCAGGAGTTCATCGGAATTTCACTCGGTTTGGTCTCGTGATCTTTACCCATGCGAGCTTATTACCTTAATATTGTCATGGTTATTAGCAGGGGTATTCACGACAATGATGACTTTCGATGAATTAAACCAGCAAAATCATGAGATTACGGCGCTGACCAATGTTCTGCGCACATTGATCGATGATCGGCTGGTACTGGACAACGATATCGTATCCGAGCTGTTTTTCAGGTATTTCGACGCAATCGAACAGCACCTGTCCGATGAACAGCCTTTGTACGCCAGTTTGCTGGCTGGTTCGGATCAGGTGACAAAAAATACGACCAACCAGTTTATTTCCGGGACTTCGGAAATCAGGCGGATACTTCACAGTTTTGTCCGTCGCTGGTCGAAGAACCGCTCGTTGTTGATCAACGATCATGAAAAATTTGTCGATGACGCCAAGGATATCTTCAAGCTGGTGCGTCAGCGCATTCGAAATGAAACCGAGCGTCTGTATCCGCTGGTGCGTCAGCTGGCGGCGTAAGGACTCGGAAACGTCCGGCAAGGGAGTGCCGGGCATTGTGCAGCCAAACCAAGGGATGGAAAAATGGAACAACAAGTCGAAGGAACCGACACACGCTCTACGCTTCACCAACCCGCCATCGGGTGTATCTACCGGGATGAGGGCAATCGCAGTTTCATGATACTGAATATCTGCGATGACCAGGTCTTGCTGGAGTTTGCCGATGGCGCCATCAAGCGGATCAGTCTGCGCCAATGGGCAGAGATCAACCCCGAGCCAGCACTGTGCTGACTGCGGGTATTGTCTGAAAATCCTACTTTCGTCTCGCTACAGGCGAGGAAAAACTGAACCAGTTCGTGCTTGTCGCGTCGGCTGATTGTCGGGGGTGGCAGCGTTGCAGATACTGCTCGTGTACCCGCAAGGCAGGACGCCATCCGGGCTATCAGAGGGATGCCGAACGGGTAACAAACAGGGAAGTGGAAGAACAAGAACACAGATCTCAATCTGGTGATTGGGGGAGTCATGGATGCGCAAATAGCGCAGGGAATGCGAATGATCCATCCATGACTATTGCAGGGCCTCGTCGACGAGGCCCTTTTTTTATTTACCTGTCCCGGCACTGCTGCGAGAAATGCGCGTACCGATCTTCAGATCTTGAAGCCGTAGAAGCGTTTCTTCAGCTTGCGCACATGCAGCATCCAGCCGATGATCAGACCGATGATGAATCCGGCGATGGTCAGCACCAGCGGGAGTGCGTAGGCTGGGTATTTTTCTTTCTGTTGTGATGGGCTGTTGAGGTGCAGCAGTTCCAGTCGCGCCTGTTCCAGCTGTTTGCGCAGTTGTTCCTTTTCGTTGAACAGGGTGACGTTTTTCTGGTTGGCTTCGACCAGTTGTTTTTCATAGTCGTCCTTGAGGCGTTCGCCGAGCTTTTTGCTTTCGAGCTTTTTTTCCAGTGACTCGATCTTTTTTCCGGCGGCTTTCAGTTTTTCTTCAAGCTCCAGTACCTTCAGCGAAGCGGGTGGATCGGAAACGATGTAGTGTTTCTTGACCCAGCCTTCCTCGCCCGTGGCGGTCCGGACATGGAGATAGGCGCCAGAGGTTTCCAGGATGTCGAGGACATCACCGGATTCGAGCACTTTGACTTTGTCGCCCTGGCCGCCTTTTTCCGCATACATGGACAGTTGCAGGTGGTCGGTCACATAGCCGACGCCTTCGATGGCATGGGCGGCCACAGGCAGCCAGAGACTCAGCAACAGGATTGCCAGCCTGGCGTTCGTGAATGTTGTGACGAACCTGTTCATGAATCCTCGCCGGTCAGTACGGCGGAGTCGGTCTGCGAGGCGGTCAATCGACGCGCCTCTATCCTGCTCAGATTTCCTTGATGGCGGCGATCAGTTTGCCCACCATCTCCTGGCCATCGCCATAGAGCATACGGGTATTATCGGCGAAGAACAGTTGATTCTCTATCCCCGAGAAGCCTGCGCCTTGTCCACGCTTGATGACGATGACGTTCTTGGCCTGATCGACATTGAGGATCGGCATGCCGTAGATGGGGCTGTCCGGGTTGTTGCGTGCCGCCGGATTGACCACATCATTGGCGCCAATGACCAGCGCCACGTCGGCGGTGGGGAAGTCATTGTTGATTTCGTCGAGATCGTAGATCATGTCGTAGGGCACGCCGGCTTCGGCGAGCAATACGTTCATGTGTCCGGGCATGCGGCCAGCAACCGGGTGGATGGCGAATTTGACGGTGACGCCACGCTCCTGGAGCAGTTGCACCAGTTCCCAGAGTTTGTGCTGCGCTTGGGCGACTGCCATGCCGTATCCAGGTACGATGATGACTTTGTCGGCAAATGCCATCATGACGCCGGCATCAGTGGCCTCGATGGGTTTCATCGAGCCTTTGACTTGCTCACCTTCGCCGCCAGCCGTATCGCCAAAGTTGCTGAACAGTACGTTGGTGATAGGCCGGTTCATGGCTTTGGCCATCAACTGGGTGAGCAAGGTGCCGGCCGAGCCGACCACGATGCCGGCAATCATCATAGCCGGGTTTTGCAGGACGAATCCCTCGAAGCCGACAGCCAGGCCGGTAAGGGCGTTGTAGAGAGAGATCACCACCGGCATGTCAGCGCCGCCGATGGGTAGTGTCATCATCACGCCCAGCGCCAGTGACAGGGCGAAAAACAGAAACAGGGCGAAACTGCTGGCTTCATGTCCGCCCTTGAATACCACCAGCCCCATGACCAGCGCCAGCACGGCCACCACCAGTGACGCAGTGCGCTGGCTGGTGAAACGGATGGGTTTGCGCATGATGCCTTGCAGCTTGGCGAAGGCGATGGCGGAGCCGGAGAAGGCCACCGAGCCGATGAAGGCGCCGATGATGGCCAGTATCAGAACGGTGGCATTCATCGGTTCGCCACGCACCAGTTCCACCGCGGCGATGGCGGCTGCCGCGCCGCCCCCCATGCCGTTGTACAGTGCGATCATCTGGGGCATGTCGGTCATCGCGACCCGCTTGCCCGACCACCAGGCGAGTCCGCCGCCGATGGCGGTGGCCAGCACGATCAGGACATAGTTCTGATGGATGTGGGGATGGAAAAAGGTGACCAGGGTGGCCAGCACCATGCCGACTCCGGCCCAGATGATGCCGCGCCGGGCGGTGACCGGCGAGGACATCTGCTTGAGGCCGAGAATGAACAGTACCGCCGCGGCAAAATATGATGCCTGAATGATCCAGTTCATCTATTTGTCTCCCTTGCTGGTCTTGAACATTTCCAGCATGCGTTCGGTGACCACATAGCCGCCCACGGCATTGCCGGCCGCCAGCAGCACGGCGAAGAATCCGATCAGTGTTTCCATGCCGCCTTCGGCATGGCCCAGCGCCACCATGGCGCCGACCAGTACGATACCGTGGACGAAATTGGAGCCGGACATCAGTGGCGTATGCAGGATGACCGGCACCTTGGAGATCACCTCGTAGCCGGTGAAGGCCGCCAGCATGAAGATATACAGTGCGACAAATCCTTCGATCATGATTCTGCTCCTTCGACCGCCTGTTTGACCTGTTCGTTGATGATGTCTCCCTCGCGCGTCAGCAAGGCGCCAGCGACGATTTCGTCATCCCAGTCGGGTTTGAATGCGCCTTCGCTGATCATTGGCGAGAGAAAATTGAAGATATTGCGGGCATACATTTCGCTGGCGTGCAGCGGTACCTGGCTGGGTACATTGAGCGGGCCGCTGATGCGGACGCCTTTGTGTTCGATCACTTCGCCCGGTTGCGTCAGTTCGCAGTTGCCACCGCCTTCGGCAGCAAGATCGATGATGACCGCGCCGCGCTTCATCATCTCGACCGTGCTGACCGGGATGATCTTCGGCGCCGGTCGGCCCGGCACTGCGGCGGTGGTGATCAGCACATCGGCCTGGGCGATGTAGCCAGCCAGCTCGGTTTGCTGTTCCTGCTTCTCTTCCTCGGTCAGTTCACGGGCATAGCCGCCTTCGCCCTCGGCCGAGATCGACAGCTCGATGAATTTGGCGCCGAGTGATTCGACCTGTTCGCGTGTGGCCGAGCGGACATCGTAGCCCTCGACCATCGCGCCCAGCCGTTTGGCGGTAGCGATGGCTTGCAGGCCCGCAACACCGGCGCCGATCACGACGACCCTGGAAGGCCGGATGGTGCCGGCGGCGGTGGTCATCATCGGGAAGAAACGGTTGGCCAGGTCGGCGCCCATGATGGCGGCCTTGTAGCCAGCCACCGAGGCTTGTGAGGAAAGCACATCCATTGCCTGGGCACGGCTGATGCGCGGGATCAGTTCCATCGCGAAGCTGGTGATCTGGCGGTCGCGCAGCGCCGCCACGATCTCGGGGTTGCGGAACGGGGTCAGCGTACCGATCAGCACACTGCCGGCCGGCATGGACTGGATATGGTCGAGCTGGGGTGGCTGTACGGTGACGACCACATCGGCCATGGTGAATGACTCACCAGCACCGACCCGTTCGACATCGGTATAGTCATCATCGGAAAAACCGGCGGCGTCACCCGCGTTTTCCTCGACCACGACCTGGACATCCAGTGCTTGCAGTTTCCTGGCGACGGCAGGGTCGATAGCGACGCGGCGTTCGCCTGCCGCAGTCTCCTTGGGCACGGCTACTTTCATAGTGATTGGATTCTCCAGCCAGAGGATTGCTTGCCGCGGAGCATACCGGGCACCGGGTTCGCGCCGATGATCCCTTGGGGGGATACGCACGCGAACCGTATAAAAGGCCGGTATCTTAGCGGATTCGACAAGGCGTTTCCAAAAACTTGATCATTCGGGGAAAACGGCGATCGTTGCATCGCCATGGATTCTGTGTAGAGTAGCGGCCAATACGCATTGGGAGTCATTCATGTCCCGCTATCAGGGTGAATTTGCATTCCGCCACGACCAGCCGGCCAAGCTGGGTGTGTTGCTGGTCAATCTTGGCTCTCCCGACGAGCCGACACCGGCCGCGTTGCGGCGCTATCTCAAGGAGTTTCTCTGGGATCCGCGCATCGTCGAGATTCCCCGGCCATTGTGGTGGTTGATACTCAACCTGGTGGTGCTCAATGTGCGTTCACGCAAAAGCGCCGCTGCCTATCAGTCGATCTGGACCGAAAAGGGTTCGCCGCTGCTGGTCAATTCGCTGGCGCAGCAACGGAAACTGGCGCAGGCTTTCGAGGCGCAATATCCCGGACTGGTGGAAGTCGCGCTGGGCATGCGTTATGGCAATCCGTCGATCGAGTCGGCGCTGGAGAGTCTGCATGCCGCCGGCGCCCGCAGGTTGCTGGTGCTGCCCTTGTATCCACAGTATTCCGCCACATCGACGGGTTCGGTTTTCGATGCGGTGGCCGATCTGCTGAAGCGCCGCCGCTGGATTCCGGAGCTGCGTTTCATCAATCACTATCACGATCATCCGGCGTATATCGATGCGCTGGCTGCCCGGGTTCGCCAACACTGGGAGCAGCATGGTCAGCCGGACAAGCTGGTGATGTCTTTTCACGGCATTCCCAAACGCTGCCTGTTGCAGGGCGATCCCTATTATTGCGAATGCCAGAAGACCGCGCGGTTGCTGGCCGAGGCGCTGGCGCTGGATGAAGACCGCTGGATGATTACCTTTCAGTCCCGCTTTGGCCGTGAGGAGTGGCTCAAGCCCTATACGGCGGCCACGCTGAAAAAGCTGCCCAGGGAAGGCGTCAAGCAGGTCGATGTGGTGTGCCCCGGCTTTTCAGCGGATTGTCTGGAAACGCTGGAGGAAATCGACGAGACCAATCGGGGGATCTTTCTCAAGGCGGGCGGAGAGCGGTTCCACTATATTCCGGCGCTCAATGCCGGTGATGAACATATCGAGTTCCTCAAGCGGCTGATCGAGTGGCATTCACTGGGTTGGCCCGAGCTGGCGGCCAGCCATGACCAGGATGTCGCCCGTCAGCAAGCAAAAGCTGCGCTCGAGCGGGCGCGTGCGCAGGGTGCTGAGACTTAACCCGGATGTCTCACAGGGTCACGACTGCGACCGCCCAATGCGGCGCACTGACTGGCGTTCGCTCGGTCGGGCTGCTCACCGGGTCGCCCGGGAGCATTTTTATCCACTGTACACAGGATCAATCATGAACACATCGAT
>CAZTJP010000042.1:0-13020 GCA_964613895.1 uncultured Thiotrichales bacterium
CACCAGATGACGCGCAGCGCCTGCTTGATGTTGTGTGAGTCTTCCATCATGTAGGTGATCAACAGCCTTGAAAGGTCATTGAACTCCTTGTTGATATCGAATCCCCGCTTGATCACTTCGAGCGCTTTTTCTGTATCCATGCGCGCAAAGGCATCGAGCGCATCGTGCAGCATGCCGAGCACCAGGGTGCCCAGATGGGACAAGGTGTCGTGCATGCCTGACAGCGGCGGCTTCTTGGCCAGCTTGATCGAATAGCTGGCGATTTTTTCCGCTTCATCACCAATCCGCTCGAGATCGGTGATCACCTTGATGACAGCGATCACCATGCGCAGATCGCTGGCGGCTGGCTGCCGCCGCGCGATCACCTGGGTGCATTCATCGTCGATCTCGACCTCCATCCGGTTGATCTTGTAATCGGAGGAGGCGACCTTCTTGGCGAGCTTGCCATCGCGCTCGAGCAGCGCCTTGACCGCATTTTCCGCCTGTGATTCGACCAATGCCCCCATTTTCAGCACATGGGTGCGAATGTTTTCCAGCTCTTCATTATAACGCTGCGAAATATGTTGCCCTATTTCCATCGAACCTGCTCCTAGCCGAAACGCCCGGTAATGTAGTTTTCCGTCAGCTTGTGTTCGGGATTGGTGAAAATCTGGCTGGTGGGATTGACCTCCACCAGCTTTCCCATGTGGAAGTACGCGGTGCGCTGCGAGACCCGCGCCGCCTGCTGCATCGAATGGGTGACCACCGCAATGGTGTAGCGGCTCTTGAGCTCGTCCATCAGTTCCTCGATGGTCGCGGTGGCGATGGGATCGAGCGCCGAAGTGGGTTCATCCATCAGGATCACTTCCGGATCGACTGCAATCGCCCGCGCGATACACAAGCGCTGTTGCTGACCACCTGACAAACCGGTGCCCGGTTTTTGCAGATCATCCTTGACTTCTTTGAACAGGCCAGCCCGGACCAGACTCTTTTCGACGATTTCATCCAGCTCTGAACGGCTACGCGCCAAACCGTGAAGGCGGGGACCATAAGCCACATTGTCGTAGATGGATTTTGGAAACGGATTGGGCTTCTGGAAAACCATGCCGACCCGCGCGCGCAGCAGTACCGGATCCTGCTCCGGTGCGTAGATATCTTCTCCATCGAGACGATGCTCACCGGTGACACGACAGCCGGGAATGGTGTCGTTCATCCGGTTGAGAACGCGCAGAAACGTCGATTTGCCGCAACCCGAGGGACCAATCATGGCGATGATCTCGTTCTTGCCGATATCGATGCTGATGTCGAAGATGGCCTGCTTGTCTCCGTAATAGACATCACAATGCCGGGAACTCATTTTCGGGTCATCCACGAACGGCTGGCCAACGGTGCCGTCGATCTCTATATCGAACTCATCGCGGTTCTCAACCGGCAACTTGTCCGCTGCTGCTTCTCCGCCGGTCCCTGCGAGGCCAGGCAATGTCGGTAATACTTCACTCATGGTTTCTACCTTGCAGTTCGGGTTACCAACGGCGCTCGAATCTTTTGCGCAACAGAATGGCAACCGAGTTCATGATGACCAGAAATCCCAGCAGGATGATGATGGCTGCGGAGGTTCGCTCGACAAAGGCACGCTCGGGGCTGTCTGACCACAAGTATACCTGCACCGGCATGACCGTGGCGGGGTCGAGGATGCCACCTGGAATATCGGCGACGAAGGCGACCATACCGATCATCAGCAATGGCGCGGTTTCACCCAGCGCCTGCGCCATGCCGATGATGGTGCCGGTGAGGATGCCGGGCATCGCCAATGGCAGGGTATGCTGAAACAGCGTCTGAACCGGCGAGGCGCCCAGACCGATCGCAGCTTCCTTGATCGACGGCGGTACCGATTTGATGGCGGCCCGGGCGGCAATAATGATGGTCGGCAAGGTCATCAGCGTCAACACCAGGCCACCGACCAGCGGCGTCGATCGCGGCACACCGAAAAAGTTGATGAATACAGCCAGCCCCAGCAACCCGAAGACGATCGACGGCACCGCCGCAAGATTATTGATATTGACTTCGATGAAATCCACCCAGCGGTTGTTCTGTGGTGCGAATTCCTCGAGATAGGCGGCCGCGCCGACACCGATCGGAAACGACAGCACCAGCGTCACCAGCATGGTGTAGAACGAACCCACGATGGCGCCGAGCATACCGGCCTGCTCGGGGTCACGCGAATCGCCCGAGGTGAACAAACGGGTATTGAAGCGTTTTTGCAAACGACCCTCCGCCAACAGCCGGTCTATCCAGGCAAGCTGATAATCCTTCAACCGTCGCTCGCTTTCGTCAGCCTGCCGATCGATACCGTCTTTCATATACAGATCGATATCATCCTTGGCGAGAAACCAGAACGCATGTGTGCCCCCAATCAGCTCCGGGTGCTTCAGCACCTGCTCGCGCAGATCCCAGGGCGCGGAATGGCTCACCAGATTTTTCAGCGCCCGCTTCTGCTTGCGCCCCTTGACCCCGGGAAACATCTTTCTGAGGCTCTTTTTGATGGCCCGACTGTAGTGGGCACGGAACAAGGCGTCATGGTCGGCATTGCGTGAAACGCCCAGTATCTTCTCCGACAAATCGACATCGAGCTTGATCCAGGTCTGCTCGAACGCGGGCAAGCCCTTGCTGAAAATGGTCAGCAGCAACACCAGCAGAAAGAAAAAGCTGATGGCAATCGAAATCAGCCCCGCCCAGTAGAAACGGCGCTCGCGGGCATGGCGCTTTTTCAGGCGGGCTTCTATTTTGCTGCGCGTGGTCGATGAACTCATGGGCGGATTCCGACTATTCGTATTGCTCACGGTAGCGGCGAATGACGTGCAGTGCGACGACGTTGAGCATCAATGTGATGAAAAACAGACCCAGCCCCAAAGCAAATGCCGCCAGCGTCTTGGGGCTGTCGAACTCCTGATCGCCAGTGAGCAATGTCACTATCTGGACAGTCACCGTGGTGACGGCTTCGAGCGGGTTGATCGTCAGGTTGGCGGACAATCCCGCTGCCATGACGACGATCATCGTTTCACCGATGGCACGCGATGTCGCCAGCAGTACGCCGCCGACAATACCCGGCAACGCCGCCGGAATCAGCACCTGCTTGATGGTTTCGGAGCGTGTCGCACCCAGACCGAGTGCGCCATCACGCATGGCGCGCGGCACTGCCGAAATGGCGTCATCGGAGAGCGACGAGACGAAGGGAATCAGCATGATGCCCATCACCAGGCCAGCGGCCAGCGCACTTTCCGAGGCAACATTCAGGCCGGCGGCTTCGCCAAGCTGACGAATGAACGGCGCGACGGTGAGCGCGGCGAAGAAGCCATAGACGACCGTGGGAATACCAGCGAGAATTTCGAGCACCGGCTTGGCCACGGCGCGAAAGCGCGGCGATGCATATTCCGACAGGAAAATGGCGGACATCAAACCCAGTGGCGTGGCGATGATCAGTGCAATCGAGGAAATCAGCAACGTTCCCACGAACAGCGGCACGGCCCCGAAGGCGCCGGAACTGCCGACCTGATCCGATCGAATCGCCATCTGCGGACTCCATTTGAGGCCGAACAGGAATTCGAGCGGCGAGACGGCATGAAAAAATCGTAATGCTTCCAGCAGCACGGACAGTACGATGCCGACAGTCGTCAGGATGGCGACGGCGGAACAACCGATCATGGCCCAGCGAATCACCGCTTCGACCTGATTGCGCGCTCGGGCATCCGGCTTGATGCGTGTCAACCCGAACAACAGTCCCAGCAGCGCAACCACCAGGACGACCACCGCTACCGCCCAGTCGCCGATCTGCTTGAGATGGAGATAATGCCGGGCCGCCGCCTGCTTGACCGGATCGCTTTCCTGCGCCAGGGTGCCGGATTCGGCGAGATTGACGATCTCATTGATGATCAGGCCCCGCTCATCGCTGGATGCGGTCTGCATCGACGCCGGCAGATCCGCCATGGTCAGCGAGGTCACGATCCGCCCCTGAAACGAGGTCCACAACAACAGGATCACGACGGCGGGAATCCCGGCCCAGATCGCCACCAGATAGCCGTAGTAACCCGGCAACGAATGCAGTTTCCGTTTGCCGGATACGCGCCGCGCCAACCGCAGCGAACGCTTGCGGCCCAGGAAGTAGCCGAGCAACAGCAAGGCAATCAGGGTGACGAGTACGATTTTCATCCACAGTTCATATTCCCGGGAAGCAAGGGGATGTTAGAGGGGAAATATGACGGTTTGATGACAACGGCGCGGATGGCAGGCATCCAGCCAACGCCCGCGGTTCAGATCACCGATCCCAGCAGTCGCTGCCGGCAGCCGTCTGATAGCCGGTATGGGTGATGGCAAGCCACTGGCAATCGGTGTCCTTTTTCTGGCGATCACTGTTTGCGGTCGCATTCAGGGTGAACGTGGTGGCCGTGACATTGAGCAAGCGGATCTTGTAGTCCTGACCATTTTCAGCAGTGTCGTATTTACCGTTCGAATTATCGACATAGATCGGGTCGCCGTCGTCCACGCCGGAGACCACGCCGAGGGAGGTGAAATTGTCGGCATAACGAAGGTTTTCGGTGTAATAGCGCTCCTGCCGCTGTGCCAGTTCGCTGAGCGCCACCTTCGCCTCGACACGGTGCGAACGGCGCACATAGCCGGAATACGACGGATAGACCACGGCCGCCAGAATACCGATGATCGCTACCACGATGATCAATTCGATCAACGTGAATCCCTTTTCCTGGTTCATCACTGCTCCTTGCTTGTTGTTCTTCCGTTGATTTGCTCCTGCCAGTATACCTTGCGTAATGCCTCCAGCTGAGTGCGCGACAACAGTTTCTCGAAGTGTGCCCCAATAAAGGCATCCACCACCGGCGCATGCGCATCGTCACTGGACAGATTGAAATACACTTCGCTGGGAATGTCGGGCGTGCCATAAGCCAGTACGCCGTCGCCAAGCGTTTGTGGCGTCTTTCCAGGTTCGCGGAAATTGATCGCCGGCCGGCCGTTCGTAATATTCCATGCATAGACCCGGCCAGTATGCGAAGCCGTCGAACAGACGTTGGCGGGTGGCGTCGTCTCGGGCTCGAAGGTGGTGAAGAAGACCGTATTGTTGAAGGTCACCGCTCGCGCCAGCGCTTTTTCTCCACCGGCCCGGTTGAGATCGAGGTACCAACCATTTTGACCAATCGCAGTTCGTGCGTTTTGCAGTTCGGTCAGATCGTCATTGTGCAAGGTGGCGCGATCGGCAGATGGAACCGTGAAAACATCGCGATCACGCAATACATAGAGACGATCCTGAGCGGTGGCATTCTGCTTGAGCAATGGATGCGCCCGATACCCCGAACCGATTGCAACCGTGATGAAACGTTTGCCACCGGCATTGACGATCGACACATCAGGTTCGTGATAGAACCGCCGGAACTCACGGACATCGCCATCCACGGACAGATCGGCGAACAGACGAATTTTCGCATGGGCGGTCCCGCCACTGGATTTGAGCGCGGCCTGGTTGACCCGCTTGTTCTGCGAATCCGGCAGATCGATGCGGAAAATCCGCCCTCCAACATCGGCCGCATAGATCCGGTCGGCAATGCCGTTGTTGTCGATGTCCAACACCCGCGTGCCCCCCGGAAAGCTGTTGCGCATGCTGGTGATATTCAGATCGCCACCCTCATTGCTCGCCATCCACAGCCGCTCGCCGGTATTCGGGTCGATGAAAAAGATGGCATTGCCCACCGTATCCGGCGCCCGGCCTTCGCCGCTGAGTTGGTCCTGATGCGTATCGTAACCGCCACCAACGATGAGCACATGGCGCGCCTTGCCGTCCAGTTCGACCTGCGTGACCACCGGTTTCGCCCAACTCTGGCCCAGCTTGGCGTAATCTCCGGCACCGCCGCGCACCACCCATTTCAGTGCCGGCGCGGTGGGATCAGTCACATCGAGCGCATAATACGCCCGGCCGCCACGCCGCATGCCCGCAAACAGCCAGACAAAATCGCGGTCACGATAGTCGGTGACACCATCACCATTGCGATCCTTGTCCGGGCTCATCCCGGGGTCGATACGGCCATCCTGATCGACATCGTTGCGCCAGATAGTGATCGGGCCATCCATGCCATAGGGATGAGTGATCGTCCCCAGTGGCGATAGATTGTCATACAGCGTCTTGACGTTCTTCAGCAAAGCGCGAGGCATGAATGCAAACAGCTCCTGTCCATCGGAGGCGCGGATGGCGTGCAGATAGCCCTCATTCGAGCCGACGAACAAAACCTGTTTCGCCAGCCCCGATTTATCCCTGGTATCCCCGACCGGGGAACCGAAATCCACCACTTCCGGCCGGGAGTGCAAGATGTCACCCATGGCGTGCCGGGGTGTGTTGCCAGTCACCGGATCGATCCCACGAATGTAATTGACCAGGCGGGTTTTCTCCTCATCCGTTAATGCGGGAGCCGTATCTCCTCCCGGCACTGCGGGATCGAGCCAGTTTTGATCGATGAGATTGTCCACCGTCAACGGAATCAGGATGTCCTGCTCGGTATTGGTGAACAGATTGCGATCGAGTCCCAGTAAACGCGCGGCACCACCGGAACCGACATCGGCGCCATCGGGATCGTCTTCCTCCGGCAACCAGAAACTGCGGGCGCTGTTGATGATCCGGCCCGCACCATCCAGGATGACCTGGCCAGTGCTGTCTCTGACCGTCGGCGGGTTGACGCTGGCATCGAGCTGATAGCGCTTGAGGTTGCCCACCCATCGCGGCAATTTGCTGGCACGAAACATCGGCACGAAGATATCCTTGCCATTATCCAGCCCCGTGGTCTGGTCGATCGACAAGGTCGGTGGGCTGAAGCTGCTGTTGATATTGACCAGATCAGAAGTGATGTTGGTCAATGCCTGGGTCAGCGCCGCTTCGTCGTCGGCAGTATAGAAACCCTGATTGCCCGGATGCGGTTGCGCCAGCGACGACAGGTAGCGCTTGCCTTCGCCGTCGATGGCAAAACCGACCACATAGGTATGAATGGTCTGCTCACCGTCATGGTGGATATCCTGATCGGTGTTGGCGAGAAAATGTGTCAGCTCCGGGCCACAGCGTCCATCCTCCAACCCGGCGGCTGGTGTGCTGCAGGATCCACCAATCAGCGATTGCACCTTGTTCTGGATGTCGAGATCGCTTTGCGGCTCGCGGAGCGAACCGAGACCATCATCCGGCTTGCCGTCCGACAACAACACGACGACATTTTCCTGGCACTCGTTGTCGATCGGACTGATATAGACCCCGCGCCATTTGCGTACCTGGTAGTCGTAAGTCCAGAAGCCGCCATTGATCTTGCCGGATGATTGGAAATTGGCGCACTCTCCCGATTCCTTGTACTCGGTGCAGGTGCCGGATGTGGTGTCATTGCAACGCAAATTGGCCAGAGAACCGGGCACATAGTCCGGGGTTCGCGCTTGCAGGTCGCGCTCCAGCTGCCCCAGATCCGGCGTGGTCGAACAGTAGGCAGAAAAATGGCCCTGCAAGGTTTCCGTTTCGGCCAGCGGGGTGCGTACATAGGTTGCCGGGTCGGCGGCACGCTGGGGATTGGGAGAGACGCCATAGTCCACGCCTTCTCCACGAAAATAGCGGGCCGATTCGTACAACGATTGCACGATAGGTGTAAATCCATCCACCTTGAAACCATTGATCCGCTGCTCCATCGCATTGATACTCTCGACCGTGACCGGCGTGACCGGATATTTGACGCCGTTTGCCATCGCTTCTTCGCCGTGACCACCATAGTCGATCAATCCGACGTTGGCGCCTCGCAGATTTTCGATAGCACCCAGCAAGGCGTTTTTCATGATCGAAAAACGCGATCGCGGGTCATTGGCGCTATAAGGCGGTACACTGAGATTGGCTGGAATCTGGTCAGCAGGACCCCACAGCATCGAGCGCGAGGCATCGAGAATGAACAGAATATTGGGCGCACCCTCCGAGCCAGCACCGGCAAAATAGATTTCGGTATCATCCGCTGGCGTGGCAATGGAAAATGTGGCACCGAAGGCCAGTATCAACTGGATGAACGGGCGCAACCACTCTCGCCGGTTTCGTCTGCCTGTCTGCTCCTCGGTGATCATGCTCACTCCCCTCATTGCGCCTTGGCCGGGACGATCCGGCCGATACCCAGGATATGGCGGGCCTTGCCATTCGAGTTGGGCGGCCCCTGCCCTTCCGCCTCGAGCCGAAATACGCGGATGTTGAAGTCGGCGACGCCAACGCCAATACTGGAACCCTCCCAGGACAGGTTTCGCGACTGCCAAACCGGGTCTTCCGACAGCGTCACGGTCGCCGTTGCATTCAGCGCCTTACCACCCAGCTCGACCGGATAGTGGTAGACCCCAACCGGCTCGGGTTGGGCGCAGCCCTTGCGGGCGCAGTCATAGATCGCCTTGTGCAAGGTTTTGTCCCTGGCCGCCTCCGCCAGACCCGACTCCGCCGCCTGAAAAGCGATGGCGCCATAGAGATTGTTGGCGGCGATCCGTTCATCCATAGTGGCCATTCTCACAGCGGTGACGCCGATCAGGGTCAGCGCCAGCACCAGAATCAACCCCACGATCAGCGCCATGCCGCGAGGCGCCGCGAGCGAACCGGCGCATCGATGTCTGACCGCCCGGCCACTCATCGATAATCGACCCGGTTGCGCAACGGAACAATGGTGCGAAAGACCTGATAACTTCTCTTGCCCAGCCGCTGCAGTTTGCCCGCCTGACCAAACCGGTCGAGCTCCGGGTGATAGGGCGCGATGTCCTGGGGCACCCGGATTTCGTGGTCGAGCAAGTCATAGGTCCGTTCACGATAGTTGCCATCCACCGATTCGCCACCATTGACCAGAATAGCGACCTCGACGGACTGGACAACAGCCGCACTGGTGAGCACCGTGGCATTCACGTACCGTAATTGCCCACCATCGGGCACGCCGTAGCGAAACTGGATATTCTCGATACCGTCCACGATCGGCTGCACATTACCTCCTTTCCTGCCGCTCCCCTTGCACTTGAGCGCGCCCCTTTCCACATAGTAACTGTTGACCACGTGCCCTGCGAGTTGGGTTCCCGCACCCCAGCAATCCCGGTCGCCATAGATATCGTCACCGGGAATGACCAGGCGATGCAGGGTGATACGATCGCCCTGATAGCCGTCTCCGGGCCGATCGCTCGTCGGACCAATGCCGGTCTCGCCCAGATCGATCACGTTGGCGCCCTCGGTGACCAGCGGAATCACATCGCCATCCAGCGGGTAGCCCGCCTGGGAAATCCCCCGCTCGATCTGCCGCAGCGCAATCCGTCCCGTTTCCTGCATGCGCGAGGCGGCATCCCTTGCCTTGTAGGTCCGCTTGCCCGACATGTATACCGCGCCCACTGCCGCCATGATCATCAACCCGATCAACAACGAAACCATCATTTCGACCAGCGTAAAACCGCCGGTTCGTTTCTGCCGTCCCTTCATCGCGGCTACCTCCTGTAGCTGAGCGCAATCGAGCGTGACACGCCAGCAGCCCCGGATTCGCTCTCCTGCCAGCGGATCGTTGCCTTGCAGGGCTTGTTGCTGGCTTCGCATTCAATGGTCAGATGCCCGCCGGGTAACTCACCCACAGCATGCTCCTCGGCATAGGGAAACTCGGCGATACGTCGCGTACGGCTCTGCTCCACAGCCTGATTGAGCAATACCGTGGCCTGGGTCTTGAAATAGGCGTTGCCGGTATTGCGCATGCCAAAGGCCTGGAGTTTCGCCAGGCCCAGCAACGCTATCGCCAACACCAGCATGGCCACCAGCACCTCCAACAACGTAAACCCGCTATTGCGACGCACCATGTTGCCCCGATTCCTGCCTGTTCCCCCGCCGGGTATGAACGTGTCCACTCGGCTCGACATAGATCTCGCGGCGATAACCGGCATTCACCAGCTCGAACACCGGCCCTGCCAGCTCGCTGTCGCCCGGCGTGGCCGAGGCCGAGCCATCACCCAGAAAAACGATCTGCCGGACCGGCGACGACAGCTCGGCATGATCCCCCTGATCGCGCCGCAAGACATGATCCGGACTGCAGGCTTCACCGACTGCAACGAACCAGCCACGAGACCAGTCGCCCGTCACCGGATCATTGGCACAGACCGACACAGGCTGGTTGCGTGCAACGGCTTCGGCCCGCGCCAGATACAGACTGCCGACCAGGTGGTTGGTCGAAGTCGTCAAGCGGTTGTTCTGAATCAACGACTTGAGGCCGGGCAAACCCACCACCAACACGATGCCCGCAACGGCCAGCGCCACCATCAGCTCGATCAAGGTGAAACCCTGGCCTGTGCCGCTGACTGCACGCAGCTCAGCCTCGGTACTCATGGCCCCGCACCGACGATGGGGAATCCGGGAAATCAGCTCGATGATCGTTCTCCTGCAGGCGCAGCAATGGCGTTTCATCAAGGAACGCGCTCACATAATATTGTCAATGAATAGCCCAATTTTACCGCAAATACTGTGACCTGGCCCGAAAGGTTGCAGGCCAACAGGAGATTTCATCCACATTCCATCCCCGAAAATACAGCGCTGGTCAGACGAGATGCCGAGCTGTTGGCAGATTCGCCGCAAACCCGCTGCAAGGCCTGGCGGCACGGATACGCTATACCCTGGCAGGGACGCAAATGGGGACACAAGGATGTGCCACAGCAAAGGTTTTTCGCTCGTTGAACTGATCGTCACAATGGCGGTTGCCTTCACCACCATCCCGCTGGCTGTCAGTGCCGGGCAGTCGATGCTCACCAGCAACCGGCTGACGACATCAGCCAACCGGATTTTCGAGGACCTCTACCGCGCCCGCAGCGAAGCGATTCTGCGTAACACCCGGGTCACGCTACGCAAGACCGGCACGCATTGGGAAGACGGCTGGATCATGTTCGAAGATGACAACAACAACGCCCGCCTCGACCCGGGCGAGGCGCTGCTTCAGGCCCGCGCAGCGCTTACCCCTGGCGTCACATTGCGCGGTAACCGCCCCGTCCGGCAATACATTTCCTATCTCGGCACGGGCCTGAGCCAGAAAACCACCGGCGCCCTACAGGCCGGCACGCTGATGCTTTGTGACCAGACTGCCCGCAACCAACCTGAGCATGCCCGGGCGGTCATACTGGCCGCTTCCGGCCGTCCCCGCATTTCCCGCGACACTCGGGAACTCGGGAAACGGCGATGCCTGTATTGAGTGCACGCTCCCTCAACGCCGCGTTTTCACATCATTGACGAACTGCTCCGCTTCGTTGATCGAGCGCTCCATCTCGCTGACCAGCGCCGCCACCTTGTCCTGGATGCGCGTCACCTCACCCTGCAACGAAGATACCGCTCGCGCATTGAGATTGTGTTTGAGATACAGCGTCTGATCCTGCAGCACGTACAGCACCGGATCGATGCGCGCCCGGGCCGAACGCATGCGCCGGATCAGCACCGCATAACGCGCTTTGGTGGTTCTCAAGTTACGCGCGCTGGCGTCACGCAAATTCGGGTTCGAATACAGTGACAATTCATCCTCCCACTCCTGGAACAGATCACCCGCCACCTTGTCCACCGCCGCAATTCTGTCGTCGAGTTCTCGAACCTGTTTTTCACTGCGCGCGACCGCCTTGGCCATTTTCTTGTAACGCGCTTCGAGCCCGCCATCATCGACCGAGACCAGCTCTTTCAAACGCTGGTAGGCACTGACCACCTGTACCTTGGTATCCTGCTGTGCCTCCTTCGCCTTTTCGATACGGTGAACCAGAATGTCCCGCTTCTGGATACCCACCTTCTCCAGCGCCTTGTATTCCACCGTGGCGCAACCAACCATCGGCAGTACGATCAATAAAACCAATAGCTTGCGAAGAGCCATACCATCTCCTGAGCGTTTCTCTGAAAACACGCCAATTTAACCGATTTTGGCCGATCAGGTATACTGGCGCCGAATTTTCGCCCACGAGGTGGCGTTCATGAAGCACATTCAAGGGGCATGGGCCGGTCTGATCGCGCTGCTGCTGACAGGCATGCTGCTGTCCGGCTGCGACGTGCCCATCGACCAATTCTGGAAAGAGCCCCGTGACCTGCTCGTCGATCGTGTCGAAGCCGCTCGCGATGCCCAGCAGACGTCCGTCGAGCAAATCCAGACTGCCATGGAAAAGTTCAAGCGCGTCACACAGTTCGAGGGCGGCAACCTGGAAAAGGAATTCAACACCCTCAACAGTGCATTCAAACGTAGCCAATCCGCGGTGGAGGATGTTTCAACCCGAATCGACCGGGTGCAGAGCGCCACCGACAAACTGTTCGATGAATGGTCCCAGGAACTGGAGAAATACCACGACCCCTCCCTGCGCGCGAAAAGCGAACAGGAACTCGAGGCCACCCGGCAGCGCGCGGCCCGGATGATTGCCGCCATGCGCCGTGCGGAGGCGAAAACCAAGCCGGTACTGAATGTGTTCCGGGATCAGGTGTTGTTTCTCAAACACAACCTGAATATGCAGGCCATCACTTCCCTGCGCGGAGAAACGGCAAAGATCGAAACCGATGTGTCGCGGCTCATCGATGAAATGAAGGCCTCGATTGCAGAAGCCAATCGCTTCATCGATGCCATGCATCTTTCTTCCTGACGTATCCGGCCCTGCCCCGGCTGTCCGTTGCCGCGGGTCAGGGGTCTGCCAATCAACGACCTACTTGGCGCCGCATTTACCCTCTTTGCCGGCGCCACACTTGCCTTCTTTCTTTTTACTGGCGCCACATTTGCCTTCCTTGCCCGCACCACACTTGCCTTCAGCCGACTGCTTGTTGGCACCGCATTTCCCCTGGCCACATTTTCCCTCGGCTGACTTGCCCTGTGCCGTATTGGAAGCGCCCATACCAAACGGATTGTCGGTGGCGCATCCTGCCGCCAACCCGGTTGCCAACACAATACCCGCTGCGGCCACTGATGATTTCAAAGTGAGTTTACGCATTGATGAAGTCTCCTCTATCGTTCTTTGGTCAACGTCTGGCTCTAG
>CAZTJP010000043.1:0-12646 GCA_964613895.1 uncultured Thiotrichales bacterium
TGGCGTTACTGATAGCAGGTTTCCTGCGGCTGGCCTGATCAACCCGCTTTGGGCGTCAGAGCCAGCAGCGCCGCGCCACTTGCGAACAGAATCAGCAGTGACAGCAGCCCCCAGGTTTCACTGCCCGTGGCGAGACCGACCCAGCCGACCAGCAGCGGGCCGATGATCGCCGAAAATTTTCCCAGCATATTGTAGAAACCGAAAAACTCGGCCGATTTGTCGGCTGGAATGAGGCTGGCGTAACAGGAACGGCTGAGTGACTGGACGCCACCCTGAACCAGTCCGACCACCATCGCCAGCATATAGAACTCCCAGACAGCCTGCATACGCGACGCCCAGACCGTGATGAGCATATAGACCGCCAGGCCGATGAGAATTCCGGCTCTGGCACCGGTGGCGCGGGCCAGGTATCCGAAAGCGATGGCGGCGGGGAAGCCGATGAACTGTGTGATCAGTAGCGCGGTGATCAGGCTGCTGGTGGGTAATCCGCGCGCTTTGCCGAAGTCCACCGCCATGCGAATCACGGTATCGACGCCGTCGATATACAACCAGTAGGCCAGCAGGAAGATCACGACGGGCCTGAGAGAACGAATGTGGTGGAATGTTCCGATGAGTTGCACAAAACCGCGCCGTGCCAGCTCAGGCAAGGAAAGCCTTTTGGGTTGGCCGTGTTCATGAACATGGCGCCACAGCGGCAGCGAAAACACCAGCCACCACAGTGCCACCAGCAGAAAGGACAGCGACACGGCCTGGGAAGCGTCATCGAGACGGAAGCGATGCGGGGCCAGCGTCATCGCCACGCACAGCGCGAACAGCAGCCCGCCGCCAAGATAGCCAAGCCCGTAGCCAAGCGCCGAGACGCGGTCATAATCATCGGGCGTGGTGATGTCGATCAGCAGCGCATCATAGAAAGTATTGGCGCCCATCCAGCCGACATTGGCCAATACGAATAGCGCCACTGCGTAACCCCAGTCACCTTGACCGATCCAGAACAATGCCGCGGTCATGGCCATACCGAACAGTGAAAAGGCGATCAGCAGTCGCTTGCGGATACCACCCTGGTCGGCGATTGCACCCAGTACCGGCGCCAGCAGGACGATGGCCAGACTGGCGATCGAATTGGCGATGCCGAGATAAAAGGTGATCTGGCGCGTGCCTTCGCCGGCGGCCCAGTATTCCCGGAAGAAGATTGGAAAGAATCCGGCCAGAACCACCACGGCGAAAGCCGAGTTGGCCCAGTCATAGAATGCCCAGGCGAGAACCTGTTTGCGCTTGGCCCGCATCGATCAGCCGGTCATTTCCCGGTACAGCCTGATGTATTCACCGGCGCTGTGATTCCAGCTGAAGTCCTGGCGCATGCCGGCGCGTTGAATACGTTGCCAGACCTCACGCGAGGTGAACAGCCCCATGGCTTCGCGAACCGAACGGGTCAGACCCGTGGCATCGAGTTCGTCGATGAAGAATCCGGTGGCCTGGCCGTTCTTGAGAGTCTCTTTGGTGGTTTCGGTCACAGTATCGTTGAGCCCGCCGGTGCGCGCCACGATGGGTGGTGTTCCATACACCAGGCTGTACATCTGGTTGAGGCCGCAGGGCTCGAAGCGGGAAGGCATCAAAAAGGCGTCGGAACCTGCTTCGATGAGATGCGCCACTGCTTCACTGTAGCCGATATGACAGGCGAACCTGCCCGGCCATTTTTCCGCTGCCTGGCGCAATGCTTTTTCGAGATTGGAATTGCCGGTGCCGGTAATGATCAGTTGCAGCGGCAGTTTCATCAGGGCTGGTAGCGCGTCGATGATGATATCCACGCCTTTTTGCTCCACCAGCCGGCCCACGTTGCCAACCAGGAAGATATCCGGGTCGGCCGGCAGATCGAAGCGTGCCTGCAAGGCCTGTTTATTGACCTGTTTGTCCTCGAGTGTATCGGCGTTATAGGTTTGTGGAATGTAGTGGTCGGTCTGGGGATTCCACTCATCCAGATCGACGCCATTGATGATGCCGGACAGGTCATTCGAACGGTGGTTGAGCAGTCCGGCCAGTCCATAACTGAAGCTGTCGGAAAGAATTTCCCGAGCATAGGTTGGGCTGACGGTGGTGATCCGGTCGGCGAAAACCAGTCCACCCTTGATGAAGGAAACCTGACCGTGGAAAACCAGCCCATCCAGCGGTGACCAAAGTTCTCCCGGCAAATGCAGCGTTTCCAGACAACTGGCGGGGAAAATACCCTGATAGGCGAGATTGTGGATGGTGAACAGGGTTCTGGGTCGTTGTTCGGCGACCGACAGAAAGGCAGGGACCAGCCCGGTCTGCCAATCGTTGCAATGAACGATGTCGAAGCGATCGGCCAGTGAAGTCTGGCCCGAGGCAATCTTGGCGACAGCTTGGGAAAATACACCGAAACGGATCGAATTGTCTCGCCAGGGTGCCCCATTGTCATCGACATAGGGTTGCCCGGCGCGTTCGGAAAAGGTTGGATGATCGATGAGCCACAGACGTGGGCCTTGTTCGTTGAGCTGTGTCTCGCGGATCAGTACATAGCCGTGTGACGTCGAGACATGTGCGACGATTTCCGAATCGGTCTTGTCCAGCACGCTCTGATAGGCGGGCAGGGCCAGGGTGACGGTCTGGCCAAGTTGCTGCAATGCCAGTGGCAGGTGTCCGGCCACATCGCCGAGCCCGCCAGTCTTGACCAGCGGGAAAGCCTCGCTGGTGACGAACAGTACGTTCATCTTTCCTCCCGCACCGGTTTGAGCATGATCCCGGCCAGTGGTGGCAGGGTCAGTGATATCGATTGTGGTTGGTTCATCCATGGTTGCTCATCGGTATGCAGCAGACCCAGGTTGCCGGCATTGCTGCCGCCATAATATTCCGAGTCGGAATTGAAGATTTCCTGCCAGGCGCCAGCGACAGGAACACCGATGCGGTAATGACTGCGCAGTACAGGCGTGAAATTCAGGGCGATGACGACGAGCTGATCTTTCATGCGGCGCTGAAATACGATGACCGACTGAGCCGAGTCGTGACAGTCGATCCAGGCGAAGCCTTCCGGATCGAAATCCAGGCCATGCAATGCGGGTTGGCGGGTATAGAGTTTGTTCAGATCGGCAACGGTTTTCTGAACGCCTTCGTGTTCAGGGTGGTCGAGATAGGACCAATGCAACCCCCGGGCATGGTTCCATTCCTCGAATTGCGCCAGCTCGTTCCCCATGAACAGCAGTTTCTTGCCTGGATAAGTATACAGGTAGGTATACAACAGCCGCAGGTTGGCGAATTTCTGCCAGCGATCACCGGGCATTTTATTGATCATCGAACCTTTGCCGTGCACCACTTCATCGTGTGAAAACGGCAGTACGAAGTTTTCGCTGTAGCAGTAGAGCATGCCGAACGTCAGCAGATCATGGTGGTAATGCCTGTAGATCGGGTCCTTGGAAAAATATTCCAGCGTATCGTGCATCCAGCCCATATTCCATTTCATCGAAAAACCGAGGCCACCGAGCCAGGTAGGGCGGGAGACTTGCGGCCAGGAAGTGGATTCCTCCGCAATCATCAGAGTGTTGGGGTGGTGCATGCCGATGGCAGCATTGAGGTGGCGGATGAATTCGATGGCTTCGAGGTTTTCATTGCCGCCATGAATGTTGGGTGTCCAGTCGCCCGGTTCACGTGAGTAATCGAGATACAGCATGGAAGCCACGGCATCGACGCGAATGCCGTCGATATGGAATTCCTCGATCCAGTACATGGCGCTGGAGATCAGGAAATTACGCACCTCGTTGCGGCCATAATCGAAGATTCTTGTTCCCCAGTCGCGATGTTCCCCGCGTTTGGGATCTGGATGTTCATACAGTGGTTCGCCATCGAACATCGATAGCGCCCAGTCATCCTTGGGAAAATGCGCCGGCACCCAGTCGAGCAGGACACCGATGCCGTTTTGATGCAGATAGTCGATGAAGTAACGAAAATCGTCCGGCGCGCCAAAGCGCGATGTGGGGGCATAGTAGCCAGTCACCTGGTAACCCCAGGAGTCATCCAGTGGGTGTTCGGTCACTGGCAGTAGTTCGATATGCGTGAATCCCAGCGGTTTCACATAATCGACCAGTCGACGGGCCAGTTCCCGGTAATTGAGGAAGCCGTTGCCGGCATCGCGTCGCCACGAACCGAGATGCACTTCGTAGATCGAGATTGGCGCGTGCTGCCAGTCGAAATCGGCGCGACGGTCCTGCCAGGCCTGATCGGCCCATTGATAGTGGTTGGCGGCAGGCGTCAGCGAGGCGGTTTGCGGGCGCAGTTCGAAGGATTGGGCGTAGGGGTCGGTTTTTTTCACCACCTGGCCGCTGGCGCGGTTGCGCAGTTCGAATTTGTACGGCACGCCTGCATCGATGCCCGGAATGAACAGTTCCCAGATGCCACTGCCACCCCGGTTCCTCATCGGGTGCCGGCGTCCGTCCCACTGGTTGAAGTCGCCGATCACACTGACCCGTTCGGCGTTGGGGGCCCAGGTGGCGAACAGGATGCCCGCGATGCCATCGACGTTGCGATGGTGTGCACCGAGATAGCGGTAGGCGTGCAGGTGTTTGCCTTCGCTGAACAAATGGAGGTCGAACTCAGGGATCTGCGGCTCGAAGCTGTATGGATCATGGAATGCCAGCGGCTGCCCTTGCTTGTCGATGCCTTGCAGCTGGTAGTGTCGCGGCAGCTCGCCTGCCGGCAGGCTCAGTTGAAACAGGTCTGTGCCTTCGATGCGCGCCATTTGCCGGCCTTCCACTTCGAGGGTTTCGATGTGGGGGGCGAAAACGGTCAGTGTTTCCCTGCCATTCGGCAGCGCATGGCGCCCCAGAACCTGGAAAGGGTCGTGCAATCGACCGTCGATCAGCCGTTGTTGCTCACTGGAAAGGGGGAACGTTGCCAAGGTTGTTTTCCGGTTATAATTTCCTTCGAGCGCAGATTCTTCCATTGATCTTCATCAATATCAAAACTGGCGCATGTGCGTATGGTGGCTACGATAGCCTTTTTTAGCAACCGAATTCCAAGCCTATGCAGGACAATCCGACTCCCCGTTTCGTCAGTCGGCTCACCAAGGAAACCCTGGCGCTGATTCTGGCGGGAGGGCGTGGTTCCCGGCTCAAGGAGCTGACCATGTGGCGCGCCAAGCCGGCTGTGCCCTTTGGCGGCAAGTTTCGTATCATCGATTTCGTATTGTCCAACTGCATCAATTCCGGCGTGCGGCGGGTGGGGGTGATCACGCAGTACAAGGCGCATTCGTTGATCAAGCATATCCAGAACGGCTGGGGCTTTCTGCGTGGCGAATTTGGCGAATATATCGATCTGATGCCGGCGCAGCAGCGGATTCAGTCTGCCTGGTACCAGGGCACGGCTGATGCCATCTTCCAGAACCTGGATATCATTCGTGAATCCGATGCCCGCTTCATACTGGTGTTGGCGGGCGATCATGTCTACAAGATGGACTATGGCCCGATGCTGGCCGAGCACGTCGCCAAGAAAGCAGATTTGACGATCGGTTGTTTCGAGATCCCGATCGAGTCGGCAACCGAGTTTGGTGTCATGAGCGTCGATGACGACGGGCGTATCCTGGAGTTCAACGAAAAGCCGGATGAGCCGGATTGCATTCCCGGCAAGCCGGACAAGGCGCTGGTCTCGATGGGCTTTTATGTGTTCAACGCGGATTTTCTCTATCAGCAGGTGATCGACGATCAGAGAGACCCGTTTTCCGAGCACGATTTCGGCAAGAACATCATTCCCCGGGCGGTGAGGGAGGCGCATACCTATGCCTATTCCTCCACCGATCCCAAGACCGGAAAACAAAATTACTGGCGCGATGTCGGCACGATCGACTCGTTCTGGCAGGCCAATCTGGAACTGATCGGCGTCGAACCGGAGCTCAATCTCTACGATGAGGAATGGCCCATCTGGACTTACCAGACACAGGCGCCACCCGCCAAGTTCGTTTTCAACGATGATGATCGCCGCGGTATGGCGGTCGATTCGATGGTTTCCGGTGGCTGTATCATTTCCGGCGCGCTGATCGAACATTCATTGCTGTTTTCCAATGTGCGGGTTGCCGACGGCAGTGAGGTAGTCAATTCGGTGGTGCTGCCGGAGGTCAATATTGGCCGTAACTGCAAGATTCACAATGCGGTGATAGACCGCGGTTGCCAGATTCCCGATGGCACCGATATTGGCTATGATGTTGCCAGTGACAAGAAGAAATATCGCGTCACGCCCAAGGGGGTTGTGCTGGTGACGCCGGAAAGTTTTGGCGCCAGCCTCCACCGGGTTTTGTAGGAAACACCGAATGGATCCAATCAATGTCGTGCTGGTCTGGCACATGCACCAGCCAGAGTACCGTGATCTTGCCAGCGGTGAGTTCCGGCTGCCGTGGACCTATCTCCACGCCATCAAGGATTATGCCGATATGGCCGCGCATCTCGAGCGGCATGCCGAAGCGCATGCGGTGGTCAATTTCGCGCCTGTGCTGCTGGAACAGCTCGATATCTACGCCCGCTCGATCCAGGCCTGTCTGGAAACCGGGCAGCCGATTCCCGACCGGTTGCTCAACTGTCTGGTGTCGGACGAGTGTTTTCTGTCCGATGCGGAAAACCGCCTGTGGCTCATCGAGGCTTGCCGCAAGGCCAATGAACATCGTCTCATCAAGCGCTATCCGGTTTTCGACGAGCTGGTGCAGATCGGTCAGAAGATGTCTTCACCGGAAACCGTCGGCTACCTGTATCGACAGTATTTCATCGATCTGACGCTGTGGTATCACCTGGCCTGGATGGGGGAGACCATCAAGCGTGAGCATCCGGTGGTCAAGGCGTTGATCGAAAAGGGTCGCCAGTTCACCGATGAGGATCGCCGCAATCTGTTGGCAGTGATTGGTGACACCATCGCTTCGATTGCACCGCGATACCGCAAGCTGGCGGATCAGGGGCGCGTCGAATTGTCGATGTCGCCCTATGCCCATCCAATGCTGCCGTTGCTGCTCGATTTCAAATCAGCCAGCGAGGCGATGCCGGATGCGCCGTTGCCACAAGCAGATGGTTATCCCGGTGGGGAAGCGCGCTGCCGTTGGCATATCGAGCAGGGCTTGCAGGTTTTCGAGCGCACCTTCGGGATTCGGCCAACCGGTTGCTGGCCATCGGAAGGCGGTGTTTCGGACCAGACGTTGCGGTTGCTCGATGAGTACGACTTCCATTGGGCAGCGACTGGCGAGAATGTGCTCAACCACTCGCTGCCCGCCGAGGCAGGCAATGAGAATTCCCGCCATCGTGCTTTTCGGCTCAAGGGGGCGGATTCGATCCGGCTGTTCTTTCGTGATGACGGCTTGTCCGATCTGATTGGATTCACCTATTCCGGCTGGCATGCGGATGATGCGGTCGGTGACCTGATCAATCATATCCATACCATTCGCAGCCATTGTCAGGATCCGCGCCGCCACGTCGTGTCGATCATTCTCGACGGGGAAAACGCCTGGGAGTACTACCCGGACAACGGTTTTTATTTTCTCGATGGCCTCTATCGGCGCTTGTCTGAGGATGCCGGCATCCGGCTGACGACGTTCAATCACTGCGTCCAGGCCTGTCGGAATCCGACAGGGTTGCCCCATGTCGTGCCGGGCAGCTGGGTGTATGGCACTTTTTCCACCTGGATCGGCGACAAGGACAAGAATCGCGCCTGGGATCTGCTGTGTCAGGCCAAGTCGGCAATCGATCAGTGGCTGGCAGGCAATCCCGAGGCGGCGCAAAAAGCGCGTGTGCTCGATCAGCTGGCGGTCTGTGAAGGTTCCGACTGGTTCTGGTGGTTCGGTGATTACAACCCGGCCACTTCCGTCAGGGATTTCGATGAGTTGTTCCGGCTCAATCTCGCCAATCTGTATCGGCTGGCGAATCTCCAGCCGCCGGAGGTGTTGTCGCAGCCAGTCAGTGCCGGCAGCGCCGACGCCTCGGTCGAATCAGGTGGCACCATGCGCCGGGGCGGATAGCCTCATCATGACTTCCCTCCAAGCCAAGGACCTTGTGACCCAGCCGCGTCGGGCCGGCGTGCTGCTGCATTTGACTTCGTTGCCATCGGAGCAGGGGCTGGGCCGGATGAGTGATGATGCCTGGCGATTCGTCGACTGGTTGGCGGAAACGGGCTTTTCGGTCTGGCAGGTTCTGCCACTCGGGCCGACCCATGAGGACCACTCCCCCTATCTGAGTCTGTCGGCCTTTGCGGGCGATCCCGAGCGGATTTCGCTGGCGAAATTGCGCAATGACATGGCGCTTGCGGACAGTTGGCTGGGGGCAGTGTTGCAAAGTTCCCCGGTGACCGATATGGCCGGCCTGAGGGTTGAACTGCTACGACTCGCGGCACAAGGGGAAGTACAGCTCGATGTGTCGGCATTGCCGGATGGTAGCCGTTTCGTGGCCGAGAATGGTGCCTGGCTCGATGATTATGCCGCCTTCATGACCATTCGTTCCGCGCAGGATGGCAAGGCCTGGTGGGACTGGCCGTCACCGTTGCGCCATCGCCAGCCCGATGCGGTGAGTACAGTGCTGACCGCGCATGCGGCTCAGCGGGAGTTGATCGTGATCGAACAATATCTGTTCGACCGCCAATGGCAATCGCTCAAGCACTACGCCAACACCCGGGGCGTGTCGCTGTTTGGCGATATTCCGCTCTATGTCGCGCAGGATAGTGTCGATGTCTGGGCCAATCCATCCTATTTTGCGCTGGATGACAATGGCCAGCCCACCGAGATGGCGGGCGTGCCGCCGGACATGTTCAGCGACGAGGGGCAGGTTTGGGGCAATCCCGTGTTCAACTGGGCGCACATTCAGGAAGATGACTTCAGTTGGTGGATCGAGCGGGTGGCGCGTCAACTGGCACTGGTCGATCTGGTTCGCATCGATCATTTTCGCGGCTTGCAGGCTTACTGGTCGATTCCGGCGGGAGAAACCACGGCGGTCAATGGGCGCTGGGTGGAGGCGCCAGGTCATGAATTGCTGGCGGCGATTCGCAGCAAGCTCGGCCGCTTGCCGCTGGCTGCCGAAGATCTCGGTTATATCACGCCCGAAGTCGAGCAGCTTCGCGAAGCCTTCGGCATTCCATCGATGCGGGTATTGCAGTTTGGTTTCGACGGTAGCCTCGACAATCCGCACTGGGCGCCGAATGTGACAGAAAATACCGTGTATTACACCGGCACGCATGACAATGATACGGTGCTGGGCTGGTTCGAGAGTCTGGCGCCCGATGCCCAGGCCTGGATTCGTTCGATGCTGGACGTTGCGCCCGATGAACCTGTACTCGATGCCATGATCGACAAGGTGTTGGGCGCGGCCGCCGGGTTGGCCATGCTGCCGATGCAGGATGTACTCGGGCTGGGGCCCGGCAACCGGATGAATCGGCCGGGCACGATCGAGGGCAACTGGATCTGGCAGTTCCGCTGGGATCAGTTGCAGGCGGAGACCAGCGCCAGGTTCAGGCGCCGGCTTCAGGAAACACGAAGGATTATGACGGAGTAACGAAGATGGCGGAATTCAAGGCAACCAATCTGTGTCCATTGCCCCAGGTCAGCGAGCTGCCCTCCGATCCGGAAACGCTGAGCGAGGATTTCGACCGTTATCTGACGCGGCACCTGGGCCGCTTTTACGGCTGCACGCCGTACTACCTCTACGAAGCGTTGTCCCTGACGATTCGCGACCGGGTGATGACCGACTGGCGGGCGACCTGGATCGAATACAAGAAAAAAGGGGTTCGGCGTGGCTACTATCTGTCGCTGGAATTTCTCATCGGGCGGGCATTGGGTAACCATTTACTCAATCTGGAGCTGGACGAGAATGTCGAGCAGGCGGTGAAAATGCGCGCGCTCGAGCTTCAGCCACTGCTCGAAGAGGAACCCGATGCCGGCCTGGGCAATGGTGGGCTGGGTCGGCTGGCGGCCTGTTTCATGGACAGTTGTGCCACCTTGCAGTTGCCCGTCATGGGATACGGAATTCGCTATGAATACGGCATGTTCCGGCAGAAAATCGAAAACGGCTATCAGGTCGAAGAGCCGGATCACTGGCTGTGGGCCGGCAATCCCTGGGAGCTGGAGCGGCCCGAATACACGCGCACGGTCAAGTTTGGTGGCCGCACGGAGGTTTATTTCGATGCTGACAACCAGCGCCGGGTGCGCTGGGTCGATACCGACGATGTGTTGGCGGTGCCTTATGACGTGCCGATCACCGGTTACCGCAACCATACCGTCAATACGTTGCGGCTGTGGCGCTCATTCGCCACCGATGAGTTCAATCTGCATGAGTTCAATGCCGGCAGTTATCCCGAGTCGGTGCGGGCGAAAAACGAGGCCGAGCATATCTCGATGGTGTTGTACCCCAATGACAGCAGTGAAAACGGCAAGGAGCTGCGGTTGCGGCAGCAATATTTTCTGGCCTCCGCCAGCCTTCAGGATGTGATCCGACAGTGGGAGCAGCTCGAAGGCGATGATTACAGCAGCTTTGCGGAACAGAACGTTTTCCAGATGAACGATACGCATCCCACCATTTCGGTGGCGGAGTTGATGCGGATCCTGATGGATGAGAAGGGTATGGATTGGGATACGGCCTGGGATACGACTTCCCGAACCATGGCTTATACCAATCACACTTTGTTGCCGGAGGCGCTGGAAAAGTGGCCGGTGCCGCTGTTCGAACGGTTGCTGCCGCGTTTGCTGGAGATCATCTACGAAATCAATGCGCGTTTCCTGCGGCAGGTCGCCTTGAAATGGCCGGGTGACGCCGACCGGCTGCGGCGCATGTCGATCATCGAGGAAGGTGACATCAAGCACGTTCGCATGGCCTTTCTGGCGATTGTCGGCAGTTTTTCGGTCAACGGTGTGGCAGCACTGCATTCACGGTTGCTGGCAGAAGGCCTGTTTCGGGATTTCTTCGAACTGTGGCCGGAAAAATTCAACAACAAGACCAATGGCGTGACACCGCGGCGCTGGATTGCGCGGGCGAATCCGGCGATGACTGAACTGATCTCGTCCCGCATCGGTCGCGAATGGATTTCTGACCTGTCTCAGATCGAGCGGATCGGTGCGCCCGAATATCTCGAGGATCCCGATTTCAGGCAGCAGTGGCGTGCCGCCAAGCGGACCAACAAGCAGCGGCTGGCTGATCTGGTGAAAACCGCCTGTGGGGTGGATTTCAATATCGACTCGATGTTCGATATCCAGGTCAAGCGTATTCATGAGTACAAGCGCCAGTTGCTGAATATTCTGCATGTGATCCATTTGTACAATCGCGTCAAGCAGGGCGATACCGAGGGCTGGGTCGATCGCTGTGTGCTGATCGGCGGCAAGGCCGCGCCCGGTTATGCGATGGCCAAGACCATCATCAAGTTGATCAATAATGTTGCCGAGTTGATCAACAGTGATCCGGAGGTGGGAGACAGGCTGAAAGTGGCTTTTTTTCCGAACTATAATGTATCGGCAATGGAGGTCATTGCGCCGGGGGCGGATTTGTCGGAGCAGATTTCGACTGCGGGCAAGGAGGCGTCAGGCACCGGCAATATGAAATTCATGATGAATGGCGCATTGACGATTGGTACCTATGATGGCGCCAATATCGAGATCATGGAGGCGATTGGCGAGGAGAATTTCTTTCTGTTCGGGTTACGAGCGGAGGAGGCGGAGGCTTTGCGCAGTCATTATCAGCCGCAACATTTCATCGACAACGATGAGCATTTGCAGCATGTCATGCATCTGCTTGAAGGCGGGTATTTCAACCCGTGGGAGCCGGGTATTTTCGATGATCTGATTGCGGCGTTGAAGAGTCCTCACGATCCCTGGCTGACGCTGGCGGATTTTGCGGATTACGTTCGGGTTCAGCAGGAGGTCGCCAAGGCCTGGCGGAATCCGGATCAGTGGACGCGGATGAGTATCATCAATACGGCATCGAGTGGGTTTTTCTCAACCGACAGGACGATGCGGGAATACAACGAGGATATCTGGCGTCTTGAGCCGGTGGGCCCGGGGCGGAGATCATGAAAATCGGCGGCTTTCGCGCCAGCCTGCTGGCAGGTTTCTTCGCTGCGGCGGGGATGATGTGTGTGGCGTTTTTCTTCCAGTTCCATCTGGAGCTGGAGCCGTGCCCCTTGTGTATTTTGCAGCGGATCGTGGTGATTGCGCTGGGTCTGGTCTGTCTGGTGGGGTTTGTACACAATCCTTCGGCTTGGGGAAGGCGGGTCTATGGCATATTGCTGGTGCTGCTGAGTATTGCGGGGTTGGGCGTGGCGGGACGCCATGTCTGGTTGCAGCATTTTCCACCGCCGGGGTTCGGTGAATGCGGTGGGAGTCTGCAATTTTTGCTGGACACGTTACCGCTCAATCAAGTGCTGGCCAAAGTTTTCCACGGTTCCGGAGATTGCGCCGAGGTCGTCTTTCGCTTGCTGGGCCTGAGTATTCCCGAATGGACACTGATCGGTTTCGTATTCTGGCTACTCTACAGCCTGGATGTCCTCCGCAAGGGCTGACTCACCCACGAGCGTATGGGTCAACAGGCTTGTGTATAGGGTCAGGCTTGCGTTATTGCGTTATGGAGTTCTTCCGGCCTCCGCATCCCGGCAGTTACCGGTCGTTCACGGAACGCCGTGAATACATCCTTGTAGGCTC
>CAZTJP010000044.1:0-12507 GCA_964613895.1 uncultured Thiotrichales bacterium
GTCATCACACCACCTTGAGCGGCCTCGCTACACGACCCTGTGAGAAATCCGGGCTAGATCACTGGACAGAAGACCAGCGCCGGGCCAGGGCCTCAATCAATGTCTCTCCAGCCGAGGTTCCTGCAACCAGTTGCACGCGGCGACCACTGTCCTGATGATGCATGTGTATATGGAGATCGGCCACCGGCAACCACGCGCCTCCCCTTTCCGGCCATTCGATCAGCAACAGCGCTCCCGATTCAAGATAGTCGGAGAACCCGAGAAACTCGAGTTCCTCCGGATCGGCAAGGCGATAGAGGTCGAAGTGGTGAATGGGAGGCATCGTTTCCGGATAGGATTCCACCAGTGCATAGGTTGGGCTTTTCACCCGCCCCTGATGGCCGAGCGAACGCAACAGCGCCCGCACCAGCGTGGTCTTGCCGGTTCCGAGGTCACCGCTGAGCGTGATGATGACGATTTGGTGCAGTAACCCCGACAAGACCTGCCCGAGCTGCTCGGTCGCCGCTTCCGAAGGCAGATCCAGTGTCAGAGAGGGAACCGTCATGCGTCAGACCGGGAAACTGCTCCGGCTCGCTGTCTTATCCGAATCGTTCCGTCTGCTCGGCTCTCAAACGATCCACCAACCGACCTTCGGGAACGATGACATCATCGTAGGTCAGCACCTGATCCTTGGCAATGTCCCGCTTCAGCACACAGCCTTCCGAAAGACTCATGGGCAGGAAGCGTTCCTGTGATGCCAGTGCATAGTTTTCAGTATCACCATAGACGTGAAAGCCGCCAATACCATCCAGCCTGGTGCCCGCCTTCAGATCGCATTTGGCAGTCGTGATGACATCGACTACCGGACCACCAATCGGTTGGGTCGCCGCATCGTTGAACAATACTGCGCGGGCAACGGTCAACGGTGTTTCCAGGTGTGGCAGATGATACGGCACATAGAATACGTACAGCGGGCCTTCTCCCATTTTCAAATAGTGGGCGTACTGCTGCTTGATCGGGTGATCGTTGTAACCCAATACGAATACGCCCGGCCCCGGCTCGGCACCGAGGATGTAATCGACGATCCCGCCCTGAAGCAGCTCATCGAGATCGAACAGGTTGACGGCTTCGGTCACATGCTTGCATTCGGGGCCATACATGCCACGCTTGCCCACCCCAAAGCCTGTGGCATTGGCCACCACCGCCATTTCCATCGAAATCTTGGTGCCATCGGCAAACGAGGTGATCATGCGCGGCTTCTGCTTGTGCTTTTCAGCGAAACCTTTCTGGGTTTCCGGTGTGCGATAGTGGTCCTGCAGCCCTTTGATGTTACCGGCCAGCAATGGACGATAGCCAATCGTGTCGACCCATCGGAACAGATTCATGATGACGCCAGGCTGATCGCCGTCGATATTGGTGATGACGACGCCTGCCTGGTCGGCATAGTGTTTGAGAATGGGGCCGACGACCGCATCGAGCTCGGCATTCATCAGCACCACGTGCTTGCCATGCTCGATGGCGCGCATGGTGACGTGGGCACCAAACTCTACTTCACCTGTGGCTTCGACGATGGCGTCGATTCCCTCGGCCTGACACAGCAACATGGGATCGTCGGTGACCGAGTATTTGCCATGCTTGATGGCGTCTTCGAGTGCCGCCACGGTCTCTACCCGCTGCACCTCATCGACACCCGCTTGCTGGTAGGCAAATTCGGCAGTGGCAATCGTCCGGTTGGAAACCGCAACCACCTGCATGCCTTTGATGGCCGTGAGAATCTGGAGCAAAAGCCCGCGCCCCATATAGCCGGCACCAACGATGGCGACATTGATGGGGTTATTGTCTTCTTCCCGTTTTTTCAGGGCGGTATCTACAATGATCATGAGCGCGTCGTCTCTGGTTTGAAAGGAGGCCAGGCTCGATCCTTGTCGGAAAGGATCAGATCCTCTGTGATTGGCCAATCGATGGCAAAAGCGGGATCATCCCAGCGTATGCCGCGTTCTGCCTCGGGAGCATATTCAGCGGAGACCAGGTAGTAAACCTCGGACTGGTCCGCCAGCGTCAGGTAACCGTGCGCACAACCCGGCGGTATGTAGAGCATTTGACGATTTTCATCACTGAGTTCAACCCCGGCCCAACAGCCGAAGGTTTCCGAATCCGGCCGAATATCCACCACCACATCGAAGATTGCGCCCCGAATACAGCGGACCAGCTTGCCTTCTTCATGCGGCGCAGCCTGATAGTGCAACCCTCTTAATGTACCGCGACGCGAGCTGCCTGCCAGATTGGCCTGAATGAAATCGAGATCGATGCCTGCATCGCGCATATCGTTGCGGCAATAGGCTCGCATGAAATAGCCCCGGTCATCCTCGAACGGCCGGGGCTCGATGCGAAAAGCGCCTGCCACATCGGTGGTATGAAATCTCACGGAGCGCCCCGTCAGATACCAATCCCTTCATACCGGGAAACCGCATCCCTGGCGATCATCCGCCGACCGTCGATGAGTACGGGTTCCTTTTCCAGCCTCGCCAATTCCTCGGGTAAGTTCTGAAACTCATCCCAACGGGTCAACAGCAGCACAGCATCCGCATCCGCCAGGGTTTCCGGGACCGAACGGCAATAAGTGATGTCCGTTCCATTGAAAACCTTTTTCGCTTCTTCCTCGGCCACCGGGTCATAGGCTCGAATATTGGCCTTGTTCGCCGCCAGTTGGTTGACGATGGGGATGGCCGGAGATTCACGCATGTCATCGGTGCCCGGTTTGAATGCCAATCCCAGCACGGCGACGTTGACCCCTTCCTGTTCGGGGAAATGCCTGCTCAGACGCTCGAGCACCTGGTTCGGCTGGTCGCGGTTGATATCGATGACGGCATTGAGCAATGGCATCGGCTGTGACGCCGCTTCGCCATGAGAGATCAGCGCCTTGACATCCTTGGGGAAACAACTGCCGCCAAATCCGCATCCGGCCTCGAGATAAGTGGTGATGGCTGGCACCACGCGAGAACCGTCCGGCATGATGGGCGACAGCCGCTTGTCGAGGTGAACACCTCGCATGACTTCCAGCGCATCGATGTCACCCAGTGCGGAACACAGGTTGCCGATCTCGTTGGAGAATGAAATCAGCGTCGCCAACAACGAATTGGAGGTGTACTTGATCATCTCCGCTGTCTTGTTGTTGGTTTTCAGCACATCCACACCGGTGAAGGGGGCATACAGATCGGCCATGACCGCATGTGTCCGCTCATCGAGACCACCCAGCACGATACGGTCGGGATTCATGAAATCATCGATCGCGGCGCCTTCGCGGAGAAACTCCGGGTTCATACCGACGCCAAAATCCACCCCGGCGCGCTTGCCGGAGAACGCTTCGAGCAACGGCAACACCTCGGTGTCCGTCGTACCAGGAACCACGGTACTCTTGACGATCACGACATGGTAACCCGGCTTCTCGCGCAGCGCACTGCCAATATCCCTGGCGACCTGGCGGACATAGGTCAGATCGATTTCGGAACCATTGAACGGGGTACCGACAGCCAGCAGTGATACATCCGAATCGAGCACTGCCTGCTTGAGATCGGTGGTCGCACTCAATCGCCGGCCGATGTTCCGGGTCAGCAAATCATCGAGCCCCGCTTCATAGATCGGGCTCTGGCCGGCGTTGATCTTGTCGACCTTGGCTGCATCGTTGTCGACGCAAATGACTTCGTGCCCCTTTTCCGCCAAACAGACACCGGATACCAGGCCGACATAGCCTGTGCCTACGACTGAAACCTTCATCTATGCATCCTCCGCTTCACGATTGTCGGCATACCACAGCAGGCTGCGTTTCAGGCCATCCTCCAGCTCGATGCCCGGATGATAGTCCAGATGTGCTTTTGCCTTGTCGATGATGGGGCAGCGCCGGTTGGGATTGTCAGTGAGATAGTCCTTGTCTTCGCTGACCTTCATGACGACGTCTCCCTGATAATCGAACAACTCACGGGACTGTTCGACCACCATTTCGGCCAGCTGGCGAATGGAAATTTCCGGCTTGTCCATGCCGATGTTGTAAGACTCGCCATCGTGTCCGCGCACCAGGATCTTGTAATAGCCCACCACAGCATCGGCCACATAGCAGAAAGTTCGTGTTGGCGCGCCATCGGACAACAGCACGATATCCCGGCCGTTGAGGACATCCCGGGCAAAATCGGGCAACGCCCGCCGATCCGTGATCTTGAGTCCCGGCCCGTAGTTGTTGAAAGGCCGGGCGATGCGTATCGGCAAGCCGTACTGACGAGCAAAATTGACGCACAGCGTCTCGCCATAGCGCTTGGATTCGTCATAGCAGGCACGTGGGCCTGTGCAGGAGACATTGCCCCGATAGGTTTCCGGCGTGGGGATATTCTCCGGCGTCGGGTCGCCATAGATCTCGCTGGTGGAATAGAAAAGGAATCCTTCGACCGGCTTGCCTTTTTCCTTCTGCTCCAGACAGTAGTCGAGCAGGTGGCGCAGCCCGTAGACATTGGCATCCATCGTCTCGATGGGATGCTTGCGATAATAGATCGGCGAGGCAATCGTCGCAGCGTGGACGATAAAATCGCAATCTCCGATGGACGCTGGCAAGGGGTCGATGACATCATATTTCTCGATCGAGAGGTTTTCCTCGCCACGCAGGGACTCCAGCCAGTCAGGCACGCCACGCATGAAATTGTCATACACCGCAAGATCGATCGGCGAGTCGGTAAAATGCCGGTTCCAGTGCACCACCGATTGCACCAGGTAATACCCCAAAAACCCCGCGCCACCCGTGATCACCAGCCGCTTCCCTGACATTTGGGAGAATTCATGGCTCAGGTGGTCGCAAATGTAACCCAGATCCGCGGCTACGACGTCATTCGCATTTTTCATTGAGTTTTCCTGAAATTGAAGACAGATATCGATCCTGGACAAGCCGGTTGCCGATGTGCCGGTTATCCAACCAGGCTACCAGGTTTTCCATTGGGCTTTTCCGCTGACCCACAGCTCCTCGAGCAGATGTTTATCCCGTAACGTATCCATGGGTTGCCAGAATCCTTCGTGACGGAATGCGTTGAGTTGCCCCTCTCTGGCAAGCCTTTCCAGCGGTTCTTTCTCCCAAGTGGTCTGGTCGCCATCGATATAGTCGATCACCGCCGGTTCGAGCACGAAAAAACCACCGTTGACCCAGGCGTTGTCTCCCTTGGGTTTCTCCCGGAAGTGCTTGACCTTGGTCTCCGAGGCGCCCAACGGAAAGGCACCAAACCGCCCACCGGGTTGTACCGCCGTCATGGTCGCCAAGCCACCGTGCTGACGATGGAACTCGATCGATCCCTGGATATCGATATCACCGACACCGTCACCATAGGTCAGGCAGAAGGTCTCATCGCCGATATAGTCACGAACCCGTTTCAGGCGTCCGCCGGTCATGGTGTTGGCGCCGGTATCGATCAGGCTGATCTTCCATTTTTCCGCGCCGTTGTTGAGCAACGACACCTTGCCGGTTTCGCCATCGTAATGCAGATCTGAAACGTGACGGGAGTAATTGGCAAAATACTCCTTGATCACATAACCCTTGTAGCCACAACAGATGATGAACTCATCGATTCCCTGGCTATAGTAGATCTTGAGAATGTGCCAGAGAATTGGAAATCCGCCAATCTCGACCATGGGTTTGGGCTTGACCGCTGTTTCTTCCGAGATACGGGTCCCCAATCCACCCGCAAAGATCACTGCTTTCATAGTTTCAAGTCCGAATAATTGCGGGCTGGCGCGTTATCACGTCAGGCCGGTCTCCGTGTTCTGAAATACAGAGCTGGAATCGCTCATCCCAGGCTGATATGCCGGATGCCTTTCCCGGCATAATTCCGGGACTGTTGGCTGTGCGCCAGCGGCAGAATCCGTCCCTTGGACTTGTCGTCGATGACCTCATCGACGATCGGCTTGGTGATTCTTTCCGCCTGTTCGGCGAAACCATAGACGAAGGCTGTATCGCATAGGGTATTGATGAGTCTTGGAATACCGTTACTATGCTCATAGATCGACTTGAAAGCGAGCAAATCGATCACATCTGGGTCTCCACCCACGACTTCGATGCGATGACGGATGTATTCGAAGGCTTCGGTGGGACTGAGCGCTTCGAGAAAATAGTCGACTGACACACGCTGGGTCAGCTGCATCAACTCCGGCTTGAGAAGCAAATCTCTCAGTTCCGGCTGTCCCACCAGAATGATTTGCAGAATCTGATCCTTGTCGACATTGATATTCGACAGCATACGCAGTTCTTCAAGCGTATCCGGCCCCATATTCTGGGCTTCATCGATGATCAGCACCACCCTTTTCTTGGCTCGGTGCTGTTTTTTCAGGTACTCGATCAGATCGTGATACAGCTCGACCCGGTCCTTGCCCTTGTATTCCAGATCAAAAGCCAGCATGACCCATTTGAGCAACTCGCCGAACGAGTGGTGGGTATTGGTGATATTCCCAACCACCATGTCGATATCCTGATTCTTGATCAAATGGCGAATCAGCGTCGTCTTGCCACAACCGATCTCTCCGGTAATCAGGATGATGCCAGCCCGATACATCAAGCCGTATTCGAGCAAAGACAGCGCTTCCTGATGCCGTTCCCCAAGATAGAGAAAACCGGGGTCTGGCAGCAGACTGAAGGGTTTCTCTGAAAATCCATAAAATGCTTCGTACATGAGAACCTATCTCAAATGTTAGTGCAAAACTGTCGGGACACGCCTGAATCCCTCGTGGGCCCAAGGCCTCGGCTCGGTTGTCTCATCACCCGGTGAGAAATCCGGTCTAATCCTCTCCGTAATAATAGTCATAATAGCCGCCCTGACCACTTTCCCCGGACTGGTTGAGTACCACGCCCAGCAGGTTATGCGGTTCGAGCAGCTCGACGGCCCGCTTGAGTTCTTCCTTCCTGGTTTCGCCCTCGGTCGCCACCAGCAGCATCGAGTCGATATATTCGGCGGCAACCATCACATCATCGACCAGCAATGTCGGTGGCAAATCATATATGACGAAACGGGAAGGAAACTTATGGTTGATCTCATTGACCAGCTGCATCAACTTCCCGGAGCCAAGCAGCTCACTGGCATTGTCGAGCGTGCCCTTGCCAGGCGCGATCACGAACCCATCGACATTCGGCGTAAACATGATCTCGTTCAGCGGAACATTACTGGAAAAATAGTCACCGACACCCACAGCAGGCTCGATATGGAGTTTCCGGCTGATCGAAGGGCGCCGCAAATCCAGATCGACCAGAATCACCGACTGCTGCACCGAGCGCGCCAAGCTATAGGCGAGATTGATCGAGGTCAGCGACTTGCCTTCGCCCTTGTTGGCGCTGGTGATGCCAATACTCGACCAGCCATGCTCCGACAGAATGCGATAAACCTGTGTTCGCAACATATTATAGGCCATGGTGGCAGATTCCATTTCATCGCCACGGAGCACCAGATTCTTGCGCAACTGCTTGGGGTTGAGCTCGATGGATCGAATATCCAGATCCGGCGTCCCGGCACCCTGGAGCGCAGCATTCCCCAGCACGCCACCATGCGCCTGCTTGACCTTTTCGACGGCTTTTACGATTTTCTTCATGACTGAAACCTATTTTGTAATCCGACCCAGGAGTTCGGACAGCGGCGCAACATTGAAATTGACCCAAGCCAGGGCAGCAGCGATCACCACCACGACAGCGGCCAGAATCACATACCTCTTGATCTGGCTGCGCTTGATGGCCTCCGCTTCCGAGGTGGAAATGATTCTCGGAATAGTGCCGATCGGCTGCGCTCCTGTAACCGCAATCAGTGCGCGCCGGCTGGTGATACTTTCATCCAGCGATTCCAGCAACATGACCACTGCAAACCCAAGGCCAACGGACAGCAAGGCACCGAGCAGCAAAATGGCGGGTCGATTGGGCTTCACCGGCCGACGCGGCAGTTCGGCTTTTTCCAGCACTTCGAAACGATCGCCTTTCTGTTGCAATTCCAAAGCTTCGGCGCGCTCCGCGACTGCCAGTTTTTTCTTGATATCGCGAATCTCTCTCAAATAATCATCCCGCTCCCGCACCAGCTTGTTGTATTCACGCTCGACAGCCGGCCCTTTCTCCATCCGCTCGGCGTAGTCGTCCATTTTTGCCTGCAGTTCAGCCTGACGTTTGAGTAATGAATCGAGCTCGGCCTGGGCACGCGCCACGCCCGCCTTCAAGCTGGAAAATGCCGGATTGATCCGCTTCAACGTGTTGAATTCCTTCGGGTTCGATCGATGTGAACCAGTTGCCGCCTGCTTTTCCAGGCGTGCAACCTTTTTCTTCAGACGCACCACGGTCGGATGACTCTCGGAATATTTCTGACGCGCTTCCGCCAACTCGGTTTTGGCGATTTCCAACTCGTCCGTGGTCAGCGGAGAGGCGGCAATCTCGTCGACATTTCCGCCCAGTGACAGTATCTCCCTGCGCACTTTCCGGACCTTGGGGTGATCAGGGGAATACTTCGCGATCAGGGAATGATATTTCTGTTGCAGAGTCTGCAAACGTCCTGTCGCACTCAATACCCGTTCACCCTCCTCATTGCGAATCAGGGTCCGGTCCTCATAGATATAGGGCTGGGTACCCGCCAGTTGACCCTGCAACTGAAAAGCGGTGGAACGGACCGCGCTGATCTGCTGATCCAGGGTCAGCAATTCCCGTTCGGTTCTTTCCCGTTCATTGGTCAGCACCTTGATCTGGTCGGGAAGATAGCCATTGTTTTCCCGTTTGAACTGTGCCAGTTTGGTTTCCACCTCATCGACCTTCGCCTGCAACTTGTCTCTCTGACTCTTCAGGAACGAAGTGGTCTCCTCGCTCTTTTCCTTCCGTTTTTCAAAGTTCTCCTTGCCAAACATGGTCACCAGCGCCTCGGTCACCTTTTGCGCCTTGACCGGATCGCGCGGGTATTCGAAAGAGATCTCGAACGCCATCTGGGTTTGCTGCCGATTACGCGCCCGGGGCGTGTTCAGCACCTCGGGGTTGACAGCCTTGACCGTAATCGCCTTTTCGGTCTTGCTGATGCGGTTGGCCAGCACAAGATCATCATTGGCCTTGCCATCACCAACCGGAAACAGATCATATTCTTTGACCAGCGCCTCCAGCGCATCGTCACGAACGATGCTGCGAATCAGATATTCCACACTCTGATCCACCTGTTCGCTGAACGACGCATCCAGCAAGCCGTTGGCCTTGGACTGCTGTTCCATCAGGATCAGGGCGGTGGAGCGATACACCGGCGGCAACATCATCGCCAAACCGACCGCCAGTGCCAACACGACACCCATCACGAGGAAAAAAGGCTTCTTGCGCCGCCTGATGATCGCGATGTAGTCAGAAAGCTTGATCTCCTGCTCTTCAGCCAGATCCGTTGTATAGTCAACCGGTGCGTTCATTCTGTAATTCCCGATAAAAATAAGTGGTCTGAAAAACCGATCGCCCTATCAGATGCCTTGCTTACCGTAAGCCAGCGTCATCAGCAACTCGGTCCTGTCGGAAGAGGTGTCCGTACTCTTGAACGTCTGCCCGGAAAACCGAACGCTGGCCGACAACGACAGCTTGCGAGTCCAGTCCCAGGCCATGAAAGGCCGAACCGCGAAATAGTCACGATCCTGCTCGGTGGTGACATCCCCAATCCGTCCCGCCTGGATGAACAGGGCGTCAACGCCCCAATGCAATCTCGGGCTGGTGCGGTAATCAAGGTAGCCCGTCAGGCGCCGGTCCTGACGAACCTGTCCCGCCGAACTCGGCACCACCGACTGACCCAGCCCGAGCCGATAGGTGTAGACCTCTTCCTGGTGCACCAGCGTGGCCCCGAAGGAACCACCGGACTTCGTCTCGCTACCCGTACCAGCACTCAGATCCGTGTTCCAGCCGCCAGCTTCCAGCTCAATGCTGTTGACCTCGGAAAAACGACGAACAAAGCCGGCGGAAGCACCAATCGTGGTCGACTGAAACCCGCTATCGGGAGATTCGAAATCCGACTGGGACAGCTTCAACGTCATGTCATCATGCTCGTTCAAGCGCCGTTTGAACTGGCCGAATACCTCATTGATATTATTATCGAGCAAACCCGCGTTCTCGTTGTCCGACCACTGCACATTTTGGTAATTGTATCCAAGCTCGATAGAATTTCTGGGACTCAACCGGTATTCCCAGCTGGGACTGATGCTCACCCGGTTGCGGCGTGCATTGATCGTGACCCGGCCGGTATCCTGCAACTCACTGGAAATTGCACTGTCGTGCGCGAAGCCGACCACGAAACCGAGATTGCTGCGCAATCCCCGCATGCGGGTGATCAGATCCAGATAGGCATCGGTGGTATTGAGGTCGCTCTGCGAGGCATAGCCGCGAAAACTCAACCGTGGCTGAATCGCGGTTTCGACCGATTCGGATTCATTAATCATCGAAACGCCCAGATCCAGTACAACGCCTGCCGAATCCTCCTTCTGATCAGCCACGAACCGCACATTGTCATCGTATTTGACCGAGCTCTTGAAGAATGGCTCGTTTCGCCATTGTGCAGCCTGGACCTGGGATGCGCCGGCCAGCAGGATAGCCGCGGCAAGCGTTACTGAAAACGGGCTCATGGGTTTCATCAGGTCGAATTCCTAAGTTCAGACTTCAGCGGAGGGACAACTGCCACGATCACGGCACGACGATCGTATCGCCGCTATGCAGCAGAATGTTCTGCTCCAGATTCTTGCCCCGAATCACATCCGCATAATTGAACCGGATCACCGACTGTTTCTGGGTCACCGGATCGCGCCGCAGGATCTTGATCTTCTTCAGAGCGGCAAAAGGCGTGACCCCGCCCGCCATACTCAACGCCTGCATGACATCGGTATTGCCCGTCAGCACATACTCGCCCGGTGTCTTGACCTGCCCCAGCACCGAAACCTTGTTACCGACGACCTCCTTGATCGATACCGAAACCACCGCTTCGGGGATGAACTTCTTGAGCTTTTGTTTGACCTCTTCCCGCAAGTCATCGACCGTCTTGCCCCGTGCATTCATGTCGCCGATCAATGGAAAGGTGATGCCCCCGTCAGGTCCCACCGTCAGTTCCTTCTGCAGATCTTCCTCGCCGTAGACCGAAATCTCCAGTTTGTCACCAGGCTGGATCTGGTATCCCTTCTTGGACTCGGGTGTAAAAATAGGGGTAGATTCTGCTTGTGCGGCAACCGCCGGTTGATCGGAACTGGCCCGTTTTTTCCCGATCCTGCCACCACAGCCAGTGACCAGAGCCATTGCCAGAAAAAATACCGCCGAGATATAGATGAATCGTTTCGTTGTCATAGCACTCTATCCTGTTTGAGATGTGGACGCTCCTCGTGGCTTGTCGAACCGCAGGCAACACCCCCTGCGACACCACTTGTTATTAGGGTACCCAGCAGTTACATCATCGATTGCTGAGCACCGCGGCGCTTTTCGGCAAGCAACCGCAGTGGAGGCTATCTTAGAGGCTCGAACCGCTGTCGTCATCCGCGAAAACCGCGGATACTTCACAGTTTTACCAACCAGCGGTGCGTTATTTCCCATAAATGCGGACTGTGGCGCTCCCACGGGTGTTCCGTTAGAATTCACCGCCCGACCAGGCGCCGATTACCATGCACCAACCCACTGCAGAAACCATCGAACAATTTTCTCCCCCAAACGACATGCTGACCGACCAGGTCATCCTGCTCACCGGCGCCGCCAATGGTATCGGTGAAGCGCTGGCGCGGCGGCTGGCGGGCTTGGGCGCGACGCTGGTTCTGCTCGACAAGGATCTGGCAGGGCTGGAAAAACTTTACGACCACATCGAGTCGGCCGGCCACCCCCAACCGATCCTCCACCCACTCGACCTGGGTGGCGCCACGCCCGATGACTATGCCGAGCTTGCCGCCAGCCTCGACCAGCAACTGGGACGGCTCGACACCCTGCTTCTCAATGCCGGCTGGCTGGGTGCCTACACCCCGTTCGGTCAGTGTAGCGTCGACCTCTACCAGAGAACCATGATGGTCAACCTCCATGGCCATTTCTTTCTCACCCAGGCCTGCCTGCCGCTGCTGCAGAAAACCCCGGATGCCAGTATCCTCATCTCCACCCATGCCTCCGATACTGCCTACTCAGGCCCTTTTGGCATGGCCAAGGCCGGACTGGCTTCCATGCTGGCGATATTGGCGCACGAACTCGACTCGGAAAAGCGGGTGCGGGTCAATGGCGTCGACACTGGCCCTGTCAACACCGCCATGCGACGGCTGAATTTTCCCGGCGAGCCGCCCAACACGAACCCTGCGCCGGAAGCTGTGTTGGGCCCCTATCTGTATTTTCTCAGCCCCGAGTCCCGCGATCTCACCGGCATCAACTTTCGGCGCCAGCAAAACCCCTCTCAAGATAACGCATAGACTGGTACCCTCTCGGGAGTTATCCCAAGAACCAAGGAAGGACAGCTGTCGGGGGCCACCTCGGAGCAGCCCGACGGGCAGCGGTCGGGCACGGGCGTCGGCCGCAGG
>CAZTJP010000045.1:0-6719 GCA_964613895.1 uncultured Thiotrichales bacterium
TCAACCCACCGGCCGGAACAGGTTTTCCAGATCTTCCTCGCTCCATTGCGGCTCGACCTCGCCCTTGCCCTGATAGAGCATCTGCGACAACGCCTGCTTGCGCTGCTGCATCAGCTGGATCATTTCCTCGACTGTGCCTTCAGTCACCAGTTTGTAGACGAATACCGGATTTTGCTGACCAATGCGGTGGGCGCGGCCGGTCGCCTGTGCTTCCACTGCCGGGTTCCACCATGGATCGTAGTGAATGACGGTATCGGCCGCGGTCAGGTTGAGGCCAACGCCGCCAGCCTTGAGGCTGATCAGAAACAACGGCGCCTCGCCTGCCTGGAAGCGGTTGACCACGGCAGCGCGGTCGCGAGTCTGCCCGGTGAGGCGGACGTAGTCGATACCCGCCTGCTGCACTTCGTCCTCGATCAGATCGAGCATCGAGGTGAATTGGGAGAACAGCAAAACCCGCCTGCCCTCTTCGATCATTTCCGGCAACATGTCCATCAGCAACGCCAGTTTGGCCGAGGTGGCGCCTTCCGGAATGTGTTCGAGCGGCGCCAGCCGCGGATCACAACAGACCTGACGCAGTTTGAGCAGCGCGTCCAGCACGGTGATGCGACTGCGCGCCAAGCCATTGGCTTCGATGGCTTCGCGCACGCGCTGGTGCATCGACAGCCGGATGCTTTCATAGAGTTCCCTTTGTCCTTCGCCCAGTTCGACACTGCGCAGTATTTCCGTGACTGGCGGCAATTCTTTGGCCACCACGGATTTATTGCGCCGCAGCAGATACGGCCGGATACGGCGCGCCAGCAGTTCGCCACGCGAATCATCACCGTATTTTTCGATCGGCTGGCGAAAACGGCGTTTGAAATCCTGTTCACTGCCAAGAAAACCTGGCATCAAAAAATCGAACAGCGACCACAGCTCGCCGAGATGATTTTCCATCGGCGTACCGGTGAGGCACAGCCGGCCAGCGGCCTGGATCCGCCGCGCTGCTTGGCTGACTCGTGCGGAGACATTCTTGATGGCCTGGGCCTCGTCCAGCACCAGCAGGTGATAACCCTGCCGGGCATGGATGGACGCATCACGCAGCAACAGACCGTAACTGGTGATCACCAGGTCATGCTCCCGGATCGTTTCGAACCGCGCTTGCCGTTTGGGGCCATGCAGAATCATGGTTTTGAGATCGGGCGCAAATGTCTCTGCTTCACGCCGCCAGTTGAACAGCAGGCTGGTGGGCGCCACCACCAGACAAGGCGTCTCGAGTCGTCCCTGCTCTTTTTCGAGCAGGATATGCGCCAGGGTCTGCAAGGTTTTACCCAATCCCATGTCATCAGCCAGCACGCCACCAAAACCGTATTGACGCAGAAATTGAAGCCAGTCGAGACCGCGTTGCTGGTAGGGCCGCAAGCTTGCCCGCAATCCCTTGGGCGGCGACACTGCCGGAACGCTGTCGATCGTTCGCAGCCGTTGCGCCAGCGACAACAACGTCTCATCGCCCTGCCAATGCAGTCGACCGCCCTGCTCCAGTTCGGACAGACTCGCGGCCTGCCACCGGCTCATCCGCAAACGGCCTTGCGCATCCAGCGCGCCCGACTCATACAATTCCAGCAAGGTCTCGAGTATGGGCCGTAAGCGCCGCAGCGGCACGTTCACCAATCGCCCCTCGTCGAGCGGCACGTATACCATCGTTTCGTCCGCCAGCCTCGCCAGTCCCTGACTGGAAAAAACACCCGGCAAGCTGTTGATCAGCTGCACGATGGCCGGCAACAACGGCACATGGTCCCCATCGATCTCCACACCCAGATCGAGGCTGAACCAGTCTCCTTGACTATCGGATTGCAACAGGCCGCGCCACTCCGAGTCATCGACCGAGACCAGGGTCAGGCCCAAAGCGGGATCGATCTCGACGAACCAACCTTCAGCACGCAGGCCAGGCAGCTCGAACAACAGAAAATGTTCGCGCCGGCGGTCATGGCCACGCAGGCGCAAACGGCCGTCACCCTCAGGGCGCCAACCCAGTGATTCCAGTTTGCCCAGCAAACGCGCTTCAGCCGAGTGGTCACGCTCGATTTCGACCACTTCTTCCTGGCTGACGGCGACGCTTTCCGCCCTGCCCGTGAGTTGGAATTCACCATAACGAAACCACAGTTGCGCCATCAGATCGCTATTTTCACCGGCGGGCGCAAGCTGCAACACCGGTTCCGTGATGCAACCTTCCAATCGCCGCAAACGGGGCACGGACGGCAACGCAGCAGCCTCGCCCAGTGAAGCCGCCAGCGTCCGGCGAACCACCGCCGCACGCGCTGGCGGAATGGGCGATTCGGACAACAACGTTGTCACCGTTTCCATCGCCACTGGCATATCCAGCGGGCCACAACTGCCAGACGTCCGGTCGAGATACCAGAGCGCATCCGGCAAGACCACCACATCGGCTTTCGGATCGCTGGCCAGCGAATAATGCTGGACGCCATCACCATCCATGCGCCACGCATGCGTTGCCCGACGGCGCTCCCCTCGATGCAATGGCTGTCGCCCTGGTTCGGCGAGAAAGCAACACTCGCTGTCCAGCATGCGCGACAGCAAACTGGCATTTGGCAGATCGAATACTGACCAGGCTGCCCCCGCAGGCAGGGCAGCGGCCAGTGGCGTGAGAATTTCCAAATCCTCGGAACGCAAGAATGCCGGCGGCTGACGTAGCGCCCGTGACGACAACCCATAGCTGGAGGTGCGCCCGAAATCTCCCGTCGAGAGATGGCGTGCAGTGTATAAATGAACACGCATGGTCATGACATCACATGAGTCGGTTGCCTCCCTGTGCCGCGCCTCGATCTGTGGTATCAACACATACAGCATCCGAACAGGTGGGGTGGCGGTCTCCAGCGTCAGGCCTTGTCGCCGGGTGGTCGCTACCGTCACCTCCGGCTTCGATGCATGTCGCGCCAGCGCCGCCACCAGGACGATCAGCGCATGATGGCAATTGTGGCCACCACAGGAACATTCGCCTTTGAACGACACCGTACCTTCCGCCGTCGTCAAGACGCGGATATAGACACGATGAGGTGGCCCACAATCGCTTTCCACACGGGATGAAATCACCTCACCTTCACGCTGGACCGAGGGTTCCTCGGCCCGATCACGCTGCGCCTCGGCGAGCTCCACATCATCCAGGGAAAAGCTGTCGAGTAAATCATTGCGATTGTAGATCATATCGATCGATAACGGCTCCGGGTCTGAAGACTCACTTCCCAAGATCGAGAAAAGGTTTGACGGACAGATAGAGCACGACGAAGGCCAGCGCCACGAAAATCAATCCCTGGATCAGGCGATGGGTGAAACGGGTCCAGGAAAACGGCGCTTGTTGACGCTGTCGCCGGCGCTGTTCGAACTCGGCCCGGGCACTGCGGTAACGTTCCTGTTGGTATTGGTCGAGCAGTGGCAGCGCGCGCTGTTGCGCTGCTTCATCATGCACCCACAGCGCTGGCATGGAAATGCCCCAATTGCCCGGTGGCGTTTCAAAAAATTCGATATCGTGATCGCGCAGGATATTGCGCATGTCCTGGGCTTCGTCTTCGGGCACGCCGCGCAGGTTGACCAACATCACCGACATATTCAGCCACCGCTTCGCTCGATGATCCAGACCAGCGCCCGTTCCGGCAACTGGTCGAACAGTTCGATGATATCGGCGTTCTTCATGCGAATGCAGCCGTGCGAGGCGGGTTGGCCGATCAGTCCCTCCTCGGGTGTGCCATGTATATAGATATACCGCTCGAAGGAATCCACGCCAGGGCCGCGGTTGACGCCTTCTTCCAGTCCAGCCAGCCAAATGATGCGGCTGGTGACCAGATCTTCATCGAGATGACGCGGCGCCAGTTCCACGGTGGCACGTTCGCCGGTGGGCTGACGAGCGCGAAAGATCGCATTGATCGGTTCACCAGCGCCGATCTTGCGTGCCACGTAGTGGAGACCCAGTGGCGTCTGAAAACTGTCCACCGCATTGCCGACGCCTTTTTCAGCCGTGGATACGGCATAACGCCGCACCCATTTTCCATGACGGTAATAATCGAGTTGCTGGCGGGAGACATCGACGATCACGATCGCATCGCTGCGATAGTCGGGGAGCTCAGGTGGCAATGACTGTCTCATGGCATCAGCTCCGGTCACGCCGGACAACGCCGCGCCTGACGGTGAAAGCACCAGCAGCAGCACCAGCAGCGCATAGAAGCGATATGTCATCAGGCCGACCGCGCCGATCCATCAGGCGGTATTGTAGAGATCGATTCCAACCGTTTGCTGCTGCCGTTTCTTGAGGCTGTCGTCGCTGCGATCCCTGCCAATCTTGCGCAGGTACTCGGGACTGACGCCGGTGATGTAATTACCATCGAAAACCGAGCAGTCGAATCGTTCGATGGATTCGTTACCCTTGCGCACCGCGTAGATCAGATCATCCAGGTCTTGATAGAACAGCCTGTCGGCACCGAGAATCTCGCAGATTTCCTCGACGCTGCGGCCATGGGCGATCAACTCATGGGTGGCCGGCATATCGATGCCATAGACATTCTGATAGCGGATCGCCGGCGCAGCCGATGCAAAATAGACCCGCGAAGCACCGGCATCGCGGGCCATCTGAACAATTTCACGCGAGGTCGTACCACGCACGATCGAATCATCGACGATCAGCACATTGCGCCCCTTGAACTCCAGTTCGATGGCGTTGAGCTTCTGCCGTACCGATTTCTTGCGCACCTGCTGGCCGGGCATGATGAAGGTCCGCCCGATATAGCGATTCTTGACGAAGCCTTCGCGATACTTGACGCCGAGGGTGGCCGCCAGTTCCAGCGCTGCGGTCCGTCCACTGTCTGGTACCGGAATCACCACATCGATATCGTGATCCGGCCATTTGCGCTGAATCTGCTGGGCGAGTTTGACCCCCATCCGCATGCGCGCCTTGTGCACCGAGATGCCATCGATGAATGAGTCCGGCCGCGCAAAATAGACATGTTCGAATATACAGGGCGTGAGCGACGTCTTGTCGGTACAGACCTTGTGGAAGACCTCGCCCTGCTCGGTGATATAAACCGCCTCACCCGGTTTCAGATCTGCCACCAGTTCGAACCCCAGCGCATCCAGCGCCACCGATTCGGAAGCGAGGATATATTCCGTGCCCTGCGCGGTTTCCCGTTTGCCATAGACGATCGGCCGGATGCCGTGCGGATCACGAAAACCGAGAATGCCAAAACCGACGATCATGGCGATGACCGCATAGGCGCCCTGACAGCGACGATGGACGCCCGCCACCGCTTCGCAGATCTTTTCCGGCACCGGCCGCAGGCTGTCCTGACGATGCAGTTCCTGGGCGAATACGTTGAGCAGAATCTCCGAATCCGAATCGGTGTTGACATGCCGCTGATCCTGCTCGAACAGTTCCTTCTCCAGTTGTTCGGCATTATTGAGGTTGCCATTGTGACCGAGCGCGATGCCGAACGGGGAGTTGACATACAGCGGCTGCGCCTCGGCAGAGGAAGTGGAACCCGCCGTCGGATAACGGACGTGGCCGATGCCCATATTGCCCTTGAGGCGTTCCATGTGGCGGGTATGGAAGACATCCCGCACCAGGCCATTGGACTTGCGCAGAAAAAAGCGATTGTTGTCACAGGTGAGGATGCCGGCCGCATCCTGACCCCGGTGCTGCAGCACCGTCAATCCGTCATACAACTGCTGGTTGACCGGACTGTGACCGACGATACCGATGATGCCGCACATGATTAGTTGAATTTCTCCGCCAGCGACGGTGGCAACCAGGTTTTCAACCAGTCCGCCACATCATGAAAATAGGGCAAGGTCAGCGAATGTTTCCACCAATCCTCGTTGGGCATATTGGTCAGTGACGCCAGCAGCACCAGCACGGCAATGATCAGACCACCGCGCAACAAGCCGAACACCAGACCCAACAAACGGTCGGCGCCACTCAGGCCGGTTTTATCGACCAGTTGACCGATCAAATAGTTGATGATACTGCCCAGAATCAGCACCACGATGAACAGGATCACGAAAGCTGCCACCGATTGCAGTGTTTCGCTGCCCAGCTTGAAAGGCAGCAATCCCGCCACCTGATCGGCGAATGTCAGGCCGACCCAGAATGCCAGCACCCAAGTGGCCAGTGACAAGGCTTCGCGAATCAGACCGCGAAACAACCCAATGACGACAGACAGGGCAATGATGCCCAATACGACGATATCTACCCAATGCATAGTTGATGCTCTTGATTACCTCGAAAATGAACAATCCTTTGCGCCGCTTCCGGGCCTGCTCACGGATGTGTGACGATGATGCCTTCGACATGCGCCTTGTCGATCAGGCGCAGCCGCAACTGATCCACATCATCGCGGCGGGGACGCGGCCCGACCTTGACCCTGAAAATGGGTTTGCCACGAATCTCGACCTCTTGCACAAAGGCGGGGAAACCTTGTCGTTTCAGCTTGTCGCGCATCGCGACGGCATTCTTGCGCAGACTGAAACTGCCAACCTGCACCACATAGCCGGCGCCCTTGCCAGCCCGATCGGGATGGGGTGCTGTCTTCTTCGTCACGGGCCGGGTGGGACGGGTCGTGGCTGGCTTGTGGGGTTTGGCTGTAGCGACCGGCGCGGGTCTGGTAACCGGCTTCGGCGCTGGAGTCAATGACTGGATCTTTTCAACGGGTGGCGGCTGGATCGGTGCAGCCTGGGGCGCC
>CAZTJP010000045.1:6819-12224 GCA_964613895.1 uncultured Thiotrichales bacterium
CGCCAGCGAAGGCTGTGACGGCGGCGCTGCAATCTGTGGATTGCCGGGCTGGGTCATGGTTTGCTGGACCGGCTGCGGCATCGGCTGTGGCCGCTCGAGCCGGTTGGGCACTTCGTAAGTCGGTTTATCAGGTGATTTGATCACCACGGAAACCGGTTTCTCCTCCTTGTTGCCACCATCCAGCAGCATCGGAAGGAAGATGACCACCAGCGCGATCAATACCGCCGCGCCGACCAGTTTTTTCTGCAATGCTTTATCCATGACTGACTCCTCTCGCCGAGCTTCGCGCCGGGTACGCGCTGCCGGTCGTTGGTTGCAACGGTCGCTGCCGGAATTCGGACCCCGTGCGCCGTGCGAGCGTGTGAAAAAATGCAAACATTATGGCCGCCCGTCACCATCACATCCGGTCCGTACCAGAGCAAAGCCGGGCGCGTGCTTCCGCCACCGTATAAAAAGACCCTGTGACCAATAAACGATCCCGGCTGCCCAGTGTCTGCCGGGCCGCCAGAACCGCTTCGGGCACCGTTTCAAAAGTCGTCATCCTTGCTTCGGGAAGTATATCAGCTAGTGTCTCGCTTAGCTTGGCGGACGATGCGGCGCGCTCGGTGTCGGGACGCGCCAGTAACCAGGCATCCGTCACTGGCGCAAGGGCGGCGATCATTTCCGGCAGCGCCTTGTCCGCCATCGCCCCCAGCAAGGTCACCCGACGACCGGTAACCGGTTCATTGGCCAACACCGTCACCAACGCCTGCATTCCGGCGGGATTGTGCGCCACATCGAACACCACCTCGAACCCATCACGGCAACGTTCCAAACGGCCCGCCAGTGTGACCTGGCGCAGCCCGCGCGCTACCCCATCGCGCGTGCAACCCCATGGCGTCGTCAGGCAATGACAGACGGCGATCACGCCGGCGGCATTGGCCAGTTGATGATCGCCTGCCAACGCCGGGCGTGGCAGATCATCCCAGCGTTTTCCAAACCCCGACCACTGCCAGCCATCACCGCTGGCCACATAATGAAAATCCTCGCCGGCTTGTACATAACGGGCGCCGATCGCCTTCAGATGCGCGATCAGACTGTCCGGTGGATCCGGCTCGGCCACCACCACCGGCCGTCCCGCGCGGGCAATACCGGCTTTTTCCACCGCGATCGCCTCGCGCGTCTCACCCAGCCAATGGGTGTGATCGATGTCGATCGAGGTGATCAATGCCACATCGGCGTCGATGATGTTGACCGCATCGAGCCGCCCGCCGAGACCCACTTCCAGCACAGCGATATCAACTGCGGCATCATGAAAAAGTTTGAGCGCAGCCAGGGTGCCGAATTCGAAATAACTCAAACTGATTTCGCCACGCGCCTGTTCGATGGCCTCGAAGGCTGCGACCAGTGCAGCATCCGTGGCTTCCCGGCCCGCGATGCGTACCCGCTCGTTGTAGCAATGGATATGGGGAGATGTGAACACGCCGACCCGGGCGCCCGCAGCCGTGAACATACTATCGAGCATGGCGACCGAAGAGCCTTTGCCATTGGTGCCGGCGACCGTGATCACCGGGAACGGTGGCGTCAACAGCGCCATCGAACGAGCGACTTCTCGAATCCGCTCCAGACCAAGATCGATCTTGACCGGATGCGCTTCCTCGAGATGTCTCAGCCAGTCATCCAGTCGTCGTGCCATGGTTTGCAATCCAATGCCCGGCTGATGGAAAACCGCCCCGGGTCACGTCGCCTCGTCGGTATCCACTTTGGGTTCGGGCGCAACCGGTGGCGGCGCAACCGGCTCTGCCGGCGGCTCGTTACGCAGTGGTGGCAGATGAATGAGCATGCGCAGAATCGCCGCCACTTCATTGCGCATCTCGCGCCGGTCGACGATGCGGTCGATGGCGCCATGCTCGAGCAGGAATTCCGAGCGCTGGAAGCCTTCGGGCAGTTTTTCCCGTACCGTCTGCTCGATCACCCGCGGCCCGGCAAAACCGATCAGCGCCTTGGGTTCGGCCAGAATCACATCACCGAGCATCGCGAAGCTGGCCGAGACGCCGCCCATGGTGGGATCGGTGAGCACCGAGATGAACGGCAGACCGGCATCGCGCAGGCGGTTGAGTGCGGCGCTGGTCTTGGCCATCTGCATCAGTGAGAACAAGGCCTCCTGCATACGCGCGCCGCCGCTGGCGGAGAAGCTGACCAGCGGGATCTGTTCCGCCACGCAGGTATCGACCGCGCGAACGAATTTTTCGCCCACCACGGCGCCCATCGAGCCGCCCATGAAGCGGAAACTGAAGGCGCAGGCCACCAACGGCGTGCCGAGCACCTGGCCCTTGATCGCGATCAGCGCATCCTTCTCGCCGGTGGCTTTCTGCGCGGCGGCGATGCGATCCTTGTATTTCTTGCTGTCCTTGAATTTGAGGAAATCGACCGGCTCGAGATCGGCGCCGATCTCCTCGCGCGGCGACTCGTCGAGAAAATGTTCCAGCCGTTGCCGGCCGCCGATGCGCATGTGATGGCCGCATTTGGGACAGACTTCGAGATTGCGTTCCAGCTCGGCGCGATAGAGCACCGCATCGCAACCCTCGCATTTGACCCACAAGCCTTCCGGCACCGGATGCTTGTCGGTCGCCTCGGTGCGAATCCGCGAAGGCATCAGTTTTTCGAACCAGCTCATTGCGCGTTATCCTCCGATCGCATCCATCGCCTGCCGCATGTCGCTCAACAGCGCAGTCACCGCCTGCCGAATCGCTGCATCATCGTCGCGATGGTCGGCGATTCGCTGCACGATGGCGCTGCCGACCACTACCGCATCAGCCACCTGGGCGATGTGCGCGGCGGAATCCGCATCCTTGATGCCGAAACCCACGCCCACCGGCAGCGCCGGAACATACTGTCGAACCTCGGACAATTTCTCCGCCACGCTGCCCACATCGAGACTGGCCGCGCCGGTGACGCCCTTGAGTGACACATAGTACAGAAAGCCGCTGCAGACGGCGGCGATCTTTTGCAGCCGTTCGGCATCGCTGGTCGGCGCCGCCAGAGTGATCAGATCCAGCCCGGCCTCACGGAACGCGGCCAGCGGCTCGCCTTCGGCTTCCTCCGGCGGCATATCGACGATCAGCACGCCATCGACGCCGGCGGCAGCCGCCTTGTCGGCAAAAACCCGGTAGCCCATGACCTCCACCGGATTGAGATAGCCCATCAGAATCACCGGCGTCCGATCGTCATCGCGGCGGAAAGTCTCGACCATGCCAATGACCTGTTCGAGGCTGACATCATGCGCCAGCGCCCGCTCGCAAGCGGCCTGGATCACCGGCCCTTCGGCCATCGGATCGGAGAACGGCACGCCCAGCTCGAGCAGATCGGCGCCGGCCGACACCACGGCGTGCATCAAATCGACCGTCATTCCCGGATGGGGATCGCCGGCAGTGAAATACGGAATCAACGCCTTGCGGCCGGACTCGGCCAACTGCCGGAAACGTTGGGTGATGCGGCTCACAGTGAAATCCCCTCGAGACGGGCGACGGTGTTGATGTCCTTGTCGCCACGGCCGGACAGATTGACGATCATGATCTGCTCCGGCGACATCGTCGGCGCCAGCTCCATGGCATAGGCCAGCGCATGGCTGCTCTCCAGCGCCGGAATGATGCCTTCGGTGCGCGTCAGTGAATGAAACGCCGCCATCGCCTGTTGGTCATCCACTGCCACATAGCGGGCCCGGCCACTGTCCTTGAGCCAGGCATGCTCCGGCCCGACACCCGGATAATCCAGCCCGGCGGAAATCGAATGCGTCTCGATGATCTGGCCGTTGCGATCCTCCATCAGATAGGTGCGATTGCCATGCAACACGCCCGGCTGCCCGGCACACAACGGCGCGGCGTGATGACCGCTCTCCAGCCCCTCGCCTGCCGCTTCGACACCGTAAATCGCAACCTCCGGATCGTTGAGAAAATCGTAGAACAAACCGATCGCATTGGAACCGCCGCCCACGCAGGCGACCAGCGCATCCGGCAACCGTCCGGCCATCTCCACAATCTGCCGGCGCGCCTCGCGGCCAATCACCGCCTGGAAATCCCGCACCATGGCCGGATAGGGGTGCGGCCCTGCCACCGTGCCGATGATGTAAAAAGTATCATCGACATTCGTCACCCAGTCACGCATCGCCTCATTGAGCGCATCCTTCAGCGTCCGCGAGCCGGAGGTGACCGGACGCACCTCTGCGCCCAGCAATTTCATCCGGTAGACATTCGGCGCCTGCCGCTCGATATCCTCGGCGCCCATGTACACGACGCACTCCAGGCCCAGCCGCGCCGCCACCGTCGCACTGGCCACGCCGTGCTGACCGGCGCCCGTCTCGGCAATGATGCGCGTCTTGCCCATGCGCCGGGCCAGCAACGCCTGACCGATGGTGTTGTTGATCTTGTGCGCGCCGGTGTGATTCAAATCCTCGCGCTTGAGATAGATCTGCGCGCCGCCCAGCTCACGCGACCAACGCTCGGCATGATAGAGCGGGCTCGGCCGGCCGACATAATGTGCCAGATCGGCATCGAATTCCGCCGCAAACGATGGATCCGCCTTGCAGGCCTCATACGCCTCGCGCAAAGCCTGGAGCGGCGCCATCAACGTCTCGGCCACGAACAAACCGCCATAGACACCAAAATGACCGCGTTCGTCCGGCCCCTCCGTCCAGTCCCGCAACGGCGTATCAGCGCTCGCAATCGACACGTTTCACCTCGCTCATCAATGCCTCTATCTTAGCGTGATCCTTGACGCCCGGCGACGCCTCGACCCCACTGCTCAAATCCACCCCCCACGGCCGTGCCTGCGCAATCGCCGCCGCCACATTGCCCGGATGCAGACCACCCGCCAGAATCACCGGCTTGCCCAGATCCGCCGGCACCCGTGACCAATCGAACGTCCTGCCCGTGCCACCAGCCGCCCCCTGCGCATGCGCATCGAGCAAAAAACCCGCCGCGTCGGGATAACACTCCGCATACGCCTCGATCCGCGTATTCGCCTCCATCCCGATCACCTTGATATAGGGCCGGCCGAACCCCCCACAATCCGCCGCGCACTCATCACCATGAAACTGCAACAAATCCACCGGCGTCTCGCGCAAAACCGACTCGACAAACCCCGAATCCGCATCCAGAAACAACGCCGTCACCGTGACGAAAGGCGGCAACGCCCGGCAAATCTCCCGCGCCAACGCCGTCGACACATAACGCGGACTTTTCGGATAGAAAACCAACCCCACCGAATCCGCGCCCGCACGCGCTGCCGCAACCCCATCCTCAGGGCGCGTAATTCCGCAAATCTTGACGCGTGTACGCAATGGTCGAGCCGAATAAAAACCGCGATCTTATCCCGGATAGCCCCGCAATGCCATTCCATCCACCCCCGCGCGCAAAAGGTCTCAAAGC
>CAZTJP010000046.1:0-12183 GCA_964613895.1 uncultured Thiotrichales bacterium
GCATTAGAATAATGCCGCTGGCGTTGCGTGAGCCTTCGCCATTCCCGCAGGGAAACTTTTTGCAGTGGAGACCACCGCGTCTTCAGAGGGTGGAACGGTCTCCGCCCTGAACCGATCAATGGAACTTGCATGAACCCAACAACCGCAGCTGAATCAGGAAAGGCCACGCAAGCGATTGGTAATCCACGGAAAATGATGGATTTCGCTGCGGTATTCTGTATTGCCGGCTCGGTCGGGCATCGGCGGTCGTCTTCGATTCACGGGATCGAGGGGCGAAGTTGATGGGTTTGTGGGCGCAGTACCGGGCCAGCCGGAATCTTTCTCGCTGCCTGAACGCCACCGATCTGCTCGATGCCGATGGGCGGCGCAGCCTGGAGAATCTGCGTTCCATCTCCGATGCGGCGATCCCGTCGCTGTTCACCCGGCTCAAGACTGCCAGTGATGCGGAAGTCCAGCGGCTGCGCGAAGTCATGATCTACCTGCTCGATGACAAGAGCCTGGTCAACTATATCCCCGGTCTGTCCTCCACGGTACATCCGCGAGTACTCAATACCACCGTCAGGGTGCTGGCGACCTCGCGCGCCTACGATGCCAACCATCTGTTGCCGCTGTTCGACGACAAGGAGGTTTCCAAGTCGGCGCTGCTCAAGATTCTCGAAGCACGCAAACAGAGTCTCAATGCGCCGGCGTTGCTGCGCAAGGCTTACACATTGGCGCCCAGCCAGCGGGTGGCGTTGTTCAAGATCATCGAAAAGATCGCTGATGAGACATTGGTACCCGAGTTGATCAGCCGGGCGACGGCACAGGATGTCAACACCCGGTTGGGTGTGGTGCGTCTGCTGAGCAAGTTCAATCTGCCCAATACCCGTCAGGCACTCACGGAACGACTCAATGACCGCAGCCCCGAGGTTCGGCTGGTGGCGTTGCGGGCGCTGGGCCGGATGAAGGTCAAGCTGGACATCGATGTGCTTTGCCGATTGCTGCGGGATTCGGACATGAACGTCCAGAATGAGGCGATCGATGCGTTGATCAGGCTCAACGACCCCGGCACGGTGATCTATCTGGTCGATCTGCTCAAGGACGAATCCGAGCAGGTGCGCCGTGCGGCGGTCGAGGTGCTCAATGGCATGGAATATCCCGATGCCGTCGAGGATCTGTTGAACGCGCTCAAGGACGAGGATTGGTGGGTGCGGGCGCGGGCGGCCGATGCGTTGGCCAAGATCGGCGGGCGGCGTGTGGTGGAAGCGGTGGTGCGGCTGATTCGCAGTGATGATGAGCAGATTCGCCGCGCCGCCATCGAGATCCTCAATTCGACCAAGGATGAGGCCTCGATGGAGCATTTGATCGAGGCGCTCAACGATTCCGACTGGTGGGTGCGCGAACGGGCCATCGACGCGCTGGCGGCCATTGGCAATAAGGCGGCGGTGCCTGCCTTGCTGAAGCTGATGCGGCGGGATGAGCAGGCGGCCCCGATCGTGCTCAAGGCGCTGGCGACGCTGGGGGACGAGCGCCATCTGCGTCTGATTCTGCCAATGCTGGGCAGCAAGGATGAAAACACGGTGATCGAGGCGATGACGACCTTGGCCGAGTTGGTCGATGTGCGCAATGCGGAGCGCGTCTTCAAGGCCATCAAACGTCGCGCCTACACCTCGGGCGAGGATGTGCGTGCGGCCGCCAAGGTGGCTCTGAAGCGCATCAATGCACGACTGGCGCGTCGTCGCAAGGCTCGCAAGCGCGCGGCTGCATCCTCGTCCGGCGGCGGCGCCATCGGTGCGGTTGGCGGCAATATCAATATCCGTGCGCTGCGGGCGGGTGACAAGATCGGCGATCGCTATGAGTTCATCCGGCGGGTTGGCAAGGGGGCATTCAGCACCGTGTTGCTGGTGCGTGATACGGTCGTGGGTGAACAGATCATTCTCAAGGTATTGCACGAGAAGATGGTCAAGGAAGAAGCGATGGTCAAACGCTTCATCCGCGAGATTCGTTATGCCCGCAAGATCAATCACATTCATGTGATTCGGATCTACGATTTCGTTGCCATCGAGAATCTGTATGCGATCTCGATGGAGTATTTTCCTTCAGTGACACTCTCCAGCCTGTTGCAGAAGAAGAAACCCTTGCCGATCAAGCAGGCCATCGATATCGCCGCCACGGTCGCAGCGGGTATTGGCGCCGCGCATGATGTCCAGGTGGTGCATCGTGATCTCAAGCCGGGCAATATCCTGATCGACAACGAAGGGCTGGTGAAAGTGGTGGATTTTGGTATCGCGCGCGCGGAAACTGGCGCCATGGCGGAAACCCAGTTGACCAAGACCGGCATCCTGATCGGGACGCCGCGTTATATGGCGCCGGAGCAGGTGACCGGCAAGCGCCAGCTCGATGGTCGTTCCGACATTTACAGCCTGGGCGTCATCCTCTACGAAATGCTGACCGGTCAAACGGCGTTCAAGGGCGACGACAATGTCCAGGTGCTGTACAAGCATGTACATGGCGACATCCAGCCGGTGCATGAGGTCAATCCGAAGATTCCGGAAAGTCTGTCGAAGATCGTCATGAAAATGATGGCAGTCAATCCCAAGCGCCGTTATCAGACCATGGAAGAAGTCGAAAACGCCCTGCGTGCTTATCGAATCCACTGAATGGTTCTTCTCACCCCGCACAACGGCAGTTGGGCGGCCCTCGCTACGTGACCCTGTGATAGGATGTGGCGACTTGAACGGAAATCAGGGCCAGTGCGATGCCACGACTCGATGCTTTTCTGAAGCTTGCACGGGAACAGGGATGCTCCGATCTTCATTTGGCGGTGGGGTTGCCGCCCTTGTTGAGGATGTACGGCGATCTGTTGCCGATTCGTTTCCGCGATCTGGATGAGCGGGAGTTGACCAGCTATTTGCATGAGGTGCTGACGCCTTCGCAGAAAAAGCGCTACAGCGAGGGCAAGGATCTGGATTTTTCCTATTCCGCTGAGGGAGTCGGCCGTTTTCGCGCCAATTTCTACCACAAGTCCACCGGGCCGGGCGCGGCATTTCGGTATGTGCCGGAGGATTTGCCGACCATCAGCAGTCTCGGGTTGCCTCCGGTGTTGGCGCGTTTGCTCGACAATCAACAGGGCATGATCCTGGTCACCGGATCGACCGGGATGGGTAAGTCGACGACGCTGGCAGCATTGATCAACGAGATCAATCAGAGTCGCAGTGTCAATATCATCAGTCTCGAGGATCCGATCGAGTTCATTCATCACAGTCAGAAGGCGCAGGTGATCCAGCGTGAGATCGGTACCCATGTGCCGAATTTCGTTCATGGGTTGCGGGCGGCATTGCGCGAGGATCCCGATGTGATTCTCGTCGGTGAGTTGCGGGATCTGGAGTCGCTCACCATGGCGATGACGGCGGCGGAGACGGGCCATTTGGTCCTGGCGACCTTGCATACCACGTCCGCGGTCAAGACGATCGACCGGATCATCGATTCCCTGCCAGTCGAACAACGTCAGCAAGGCAAGACGTTTTTGTCGCAGAATCTGCTTGGGGTGGTGTCCCAGGTGTTGTTGAAAACGGCGGATGGACGCGGGCGCAAGGCGGTCTTCGAGACGATGACCATGACCCGGGCGATTGCGCATCTGCTGCTGGAAGACAAGACGCATATGATTCCGGCGCAGATTCAGACCGGCAGGAATCAGGGCATGATGCTGATGGATCAGGCGTTACTCGAAGCGGTCGAGCTCAAGCAGGTGGATCCGAACGAGGCCTGTGAGTACGCGCTGGACAAGGACAAGTTCAAGCCTTATATCACCGATGCCGCACTGATTGCACAACTGGATCAGGAACCATGAAACCCATCGACAAGCTGTTGCAGGAAACGATTCGCCTCGAGGGCTCCGACCTTCATCTGCTGGCTGGGCAGCCGCCACGCATTCGTGTTTTTGGCGAATTGCGGCCGTTGATGAGCAAGCCGATGGGCGATGCGGAAGTGGCCAGTTATCTGAACGCGATCATGAGCGACTATGCGCAGCGCCAGTTTGCCGAGCACGATGGCGTCGATTTCGCTTATGAGCTGGAGGGTGTTGCCCGTTTCCGGGTCAACGCCTTTCGTCACCTCGATGGTCATGGCGCTGTGTTTCGCGCCATTCCAACCAATGCTTCGACGCTGGACGAATTGGGGTTGCCGCCGGTCATTCATACGCTCTGTCGTCATCGTCATGGCTTGATCCTGGTGACCGGCAAGACCGGTTCGGGCAAATCGACCACGCTGGCGGCGATGATCAATGAGATCAATCAGGTTCGCCGCGGGCATATCATTACGATCGAGGATCCGATCGAATTCGTGCACGAACGCCGCCATTCGCTGATCAGTCAGCGGGAAGTCGGGCGTCATACGCCGGATTTCGCCACGGCATTGCGGTCGGCGTTGCGTGAGGATCCCGATGTCATTCTGGTGGGCGAACTGCGCGATCTCGAAACCATCAGTCTGGCGGTCACGGCGGCCGAAACGGGCATTCTGGTACTGGGCACCTTGCACACCAATCGCGCCGCAACGACCGTCGAGCGTATCATCAATGTGTTCCCGGCCATGAAGCAAAGCCAGGTGCGCACCATGTTGTCCACTTCGCTGCGGGCGGTGATCACCCAGCAACTGGTGCGCCGCCAGGAAGGCAGCGGGCAGTTGGCGGCGGTGGAAGTGTTGATCAATACGCCGGCGGTGGCCAATCTGATTCGCGAAGGCAAGACCGATCAGCTCGAAACCGCCATGCAAAGCGGCGTCAGCCTGGGCATGCAGACCATGGACAGTACCTTGATGAATCTGCTGGAGACCACTGCCATCACTTCACAGGAAGCCTACGACAAGTCGTTCAAGAAAGAGCTGTTCCGCAGTGAGTGAGGGCAGGTCAATGCCGGATATCCGGATTGGCCTTGCAGACCTGGCTTTCGACGATATTGCCTTTGGGATCGACGCTTTCGAGCCGGACATCATAGCCCCACAAGCGCACGACGTGCTTGAGCATTTCGCTGGTGGTTTCTCCCAGCGGCATGCGATTTGACTGGTAATGCCGCAACGTCAGTGAACGGTCGCCATACCGATCGACCGAATAGACCTGGATATTGGGTTCGCGATTGCCAAGGTTGTGCTGGTCAGCCAGCGTGCGCCGCACTTTGAGATAGCCCTCATCGTTATGGATGGCGGTGACTTTCAGTTCCGGTTCCTGATCGTCGTCCTCGATGGCGAACAGATGGAATTCACGGATCAGGCGCGGTGAGAGGTATTGGGCGATGAAACTTTCATCCTTGAAGTTGCGCATGGCGAAATCCAGCGATTCGCGCCAGTCGCTATCGACCAGATCAGGGAACCAGTGGCGGTCTTCGTCGTCCGGTTCGGTGCAGATGCGCTGAATGTCCCGGTACATGGCAAAACCCAGCGCATAAGGATTGATGCCGCTATAGGCCGGATGATCGAAAGGCGGCTGGTAGATGACATTGGTGTGGCTCTGGAGGAACTCGAACATGAAGCCGTCGTTGACACGGCCTTGTTCGTACAGGGTTTGCAGCAGGGTGTAATGCCAGAAGGTTGCCCAGCCTTCGTTCATGATCTGGGTCTGCCGTTGCGGATAGAAATATTGCGCGATCTTGCGGACGATGCGCACGATTTCCCGTTCCCACGGCTCCAGGCGCGGTGCATGCTTTTCGAAGAAATAGAGCAGGTTTTCCTGGGGTTCCTCGGGGAAACGCTCGCTTTTCTTGCGATTGCTTGCCACGTCGGGACTGGGCGGCAGGGTGCGCCACAGGTCGTTGATCTGGAGTTGCAGATATTCTTCTCGCTCGCGCAGGCGTTGCTCTTCCTTGACCATGGACAGCGGCGCGGGGCGCTTGTAGCGATCGACGCCAAGGTTCATCAATGCATGGCAGGAATCGAGCAACAGTTCGACGCGTTCTTCACCGTAACGTTCCTCACATTGAGCGACATAGCCGCGCGCGAACACCAAATAATCGAGAATGGCTTCGGCGTCGGTCCAGGTGCGGAACAGATAATTACCCTTGAAGAATGAGTTGTGGCCATAACAGGCATGGGCGATCACCAACGCCTGCATCGTCATGGTGTTCTCTTCCATCAGGTAGGCGATGCAGGGGTTGGAATTGATGACGATCTCGTAGGCCAGCCCCATGTTGCCGCGCTGATAATTTTTTTGCGTGCTCATGAATGCCTTGCCGAACGACCAATGGTGGTAGCCGACGGGCATGCCAACCGAGGAATAGGCATCGATCATCTGTTCGGAACTGATGACCTCGATCTGGTTGGGATAGGTGTCGAGCCCAAAGTCCCGCGCCAGCGCGCCGATCGCCTGGTCGTATTTTTCCAACAGCTCGAAGGTCCAGTCGGAACCGGACGACAGCCATTTGTCGCTCATGCCGGTTGCCTCCTGAACAGGTCGCGAAATACCGGAAAGATCTCGGCTTCGCCATCGATGCGCCGCAAGGCGAAATTGTCGGCGCCTGCTGCGATGCGCGTATATTCGCGCCACAGACTTTGCGGCGACAGGGCATTGATCTCCACATAGGCGAAATATTGCACCCTCGGCAGGATGCGTTTGGTCAGTAACTTGCCGCATCGGGGGGTGTCATCGACGAAGTTGTCGCCGTCGGATGCCTGGGCGACATAGATATTCCATGCGGTGGTTGGATAACGTTCATCCATGATATTCGCCAGCATGGCCAGCGCGCTGGAGACCACGGTGCCGCCGGTTTCCCGCGAATGGAAGAAGTCGTCCTCATCCACTTCCTTCGCAACCGTGTGGTGGCGAATGAAAACCACCTCGATGCGCTCGTAGTTACGGGTCAGGAACAGATGCAGCAGCATGAAAAAGCGTTTGGCAATATCCTTGCGCACTTCATCCATCGAGCCGGAGACATCCATCAGGCAGAACATCACGGCCTGACTGGTAGGTTCGGGCTTGTCTATCTGGTTGGTGTAGCGCAGGTCGAAAGTGTCGATGAACGGAATGGCCTGGATGCGCTTTTTGAGGGTTTCGATTTCCGCGCGCAGGGCGCGTGCCTCCAGTGTTTCTGTTTCGCCTTTCTCTTCGAGTTGGCTCAGCGCTTCCTCGAGCGCCATCAGTTCGCGGCGTGGCGCGGCGCCCATGGCCAATCGGCGGCCGATGGCGCTGCGGAATGAACGCACCACGTGCAGGTTGGCCGGGCTGCCGTCGCGGCTGAAGCCGGCTCGCGCCTTTTTGGTATCCGGCAAGGCGGTGAGTTGCTTTTTGACCATGTCAGGCAGCGCCAGATCGTCGAAAAAGAAATTGAGAAACTCTTCGCGGGTCAGTTCGAACACGAAATCATCGAGCCCTTCGCCCTGGTCCGAAGCGCCGCTGCCGCCATTGCCCTGACCGCCACCTTTGGGTCGGGGAATCCGGTCGCCGGTGGAGAATTCCTTGTTGCCCGGGTGGACCTGCCGGCGGATACCGCCCGGCCCATGCTGGAAGACCGGCTCTGTCAGATCACGTGCCGGGATCGAGATTTTCTCACCCCGGTCGAGGTCATCGATATTGCGGTCGGATACCGCATCACTCACCGCTTTGCGGATCTGGGTCCTGAAGCGACGCAGGAAGCGGCGCCGGTTGTCGGCGCTCTTGTTCTTGCCTGCTGCGCGTCGGTCGATGATCTGACTCATGCTCGCTCCTCGGTTATGGCCGCAGTCCCTCCGCTCCGGGAGATGTCTGCTGGCTGCCTGCGCGCCGGTTATGATGATTTGCGTGTGCGCAGATACCATTCGGCCAGTAGCCGAACCTGTTTCTCGGTATAGCCGCGTTCAACCATTCGTTTGACGAAGTCATCATGCTTTTTCTGTTCCTCGCTGGAGGATTTGGCGTTGAACGAGATGACCGGCAGCAGGTCTTCGGTACTGGAGAACATTTTTTTCTCGATCACCGCCCGCAGTTTTTCATAGCTCATCCATGAAGGGTTGACGCCACCATTCTGGGCGCGCGCCCGCAGCATGAAGTTGACGATCTCATGGCGAAAATCCTTGGGGTTGGCAATACCCGCTGGTTTCTCGATTTTTTCCAGTTCGGCATTGAGCTGGCTGCGATCGAGGATTTCGCCAGTGTCGGGATCGCGGTATTCCTGTTCCTGGATCCACATGTCCGCATAGGTCACGTAGCGGTCGAAGATGTTTTGCCCGTATTCGGTATACGATTGCAGATAGGCGGTTTGCAGTTCCTTTTCGATGAATTCCTTGTAGCGGGTCGCCAGATGTTCCTTCAGATAGGTGATGTAGCGTTGCTCGGTTTCCGGCGGAAACTGTTCCTGTTCGATCTGCTTTTCGAGCACGTAGAGCAAGTGGACCGGGTTGGCTGCCAGCTCGCTGTGGTCGAAATTGAAGACTTTCGAAAGGATCTTGAATGCGAAGCGGGTGGAAATGCCATCCATGCCTTCATCGACACCGGCAAAGTCTCGGTACTCCTGGTAGGACTTGGCTTTCGGGTCGGTATCCTTGAGGTTTTCTCCGTCGTAGACGCGCATCTTGGAGTAGATGCTGGAGTTCTCCGGTTCGCGCAATCGCGTCAGGACGGAGAACTGTGCCAGCATTTCCAGCGTGCCGGGCGCGCAGGGCGCTTCGGAGAGCGAGCTTTCCGCCAGCAGTTTCTCGTAGATGCGCACCTCGTCGCTGACCCGTAGACAGTAGGGCACCTTGACGATGTAGATTCGGTCGAGAAAGGCCTCGTTGTTCTTGTTGTTGCGGAATGCCTGCCATTCGGATTCGTTCGAATGCGCCATGATGATGCCCTGGAACGGAATCGCGCCGAATCCTTCGGTGCCTTTGTAATTGCCTTCCTGGGTGGCGGTCAGCAGCGGGTGGAGCACCTTGATCGGCGCCTTGAACATTTCGACGAATTCCAGCAGTCCCTGGTTGGCCAGGCACAGGCCGCCGGAATAGCTGTAGGCATCGGGGTCGTCCTGGCTGTAACGTTCCAGTTTGCGGATATCGATCTTGCCGACCAGCGATGAGATGTCCTGGTTGTTTTCGTCACCCGGTTCGGTTTTCGCGATGGCGATCTGGCCGAGCACGGAAGGCCAGCGCTTGACCACCCGGAATCGGGTGATGTCGCCGTTGAATTCATGCACCCGCTTGACAGCCCAGGGGGACAGCACGCCACCCAGATAGCGTTTGGGAATGCCATATTCCTGTTCCAGGATGTCACCGTCTTCTTCGAGCGAGAACAGGGACAGGGGTGAGTCGTTGACTGGCGAGCCTTTGATGGCGTAGAACGGCATTTTCTCCATCAGCGCCTTGAGCTTTTCCGCCAGCGAGGATTTGCCGCCGCCGACCGGTCCGAGCAGATAGAGGATTTGTTTGCGTTCCTCCAGCCCCTGTGCGGCATGACGAAAATACGACACGATCTGTTCGATCGTATCTTCCATGCCGTAGAAATCGGAGAAGGTGGTGTAGCGCTTGATGATCTTGTTGGAAAAGATCCGCGACAGCCGCGGATCTTCCCGGGTATCGACCAGTTCCGGCTCGCCGATGGCTGCCAGCATGCGCTCGGCTGCGGATGCGTAGGCCATCGGGTCTTGTTTGCACAGGTTGAGATATTCCTCCAGCGAATATTCTTCTTCGTCACGTTGGTATCGGCTGGCTAACTGGTTGAACAGGTTCACGGTCGGTCTCCCATGGTCATTTTTCGGGTCTCTCTACAGTCCTGCTTTTCATACGTTCATGCAGTACATTTTTCCGCGTTCCGGTCGTGAGAAAATCACAACCGGGCAGCTTTGGCGGTGTCACTTTGCTTTCCGCCGTTTATAACCTTATAGCACCGATGCGGGGCTTCCGCCTTTGTTGAGAAAATTGCGCCGGCATTGATCGGCTTGCCCTTGTTGCACGGTTTTTTCTGCATTTATTGGTCTATCCCAATCATTGAGTCCGATGGTACGCATGAAGTTCATTTCAAAATGTGAAAGCAGTTCCCCTTTGACGCTATGAAATCATCAGTGGATTTCGTTCGCGATGATCAGCAGGGAATATTTGGGATTCAAAATATAATTGATTATTAATATTTGGCTGGAGTTTTTTCATTTTTGCCGTCGCATCGGATTTTCCTTGACACGGCAGTGAAGTTGCAGTTTAGTGCGATAAATACCGCCCATGCAGCACACAGGAGAGAAAATATGAGCAAGAATATCGACTCTGTCCTTCAAGAAAAGCGTGTTTTCGAACCGCCTCGGGTGTTTGCCGAAAAAGCCCGGGTCAATGCCGAGAAACTGGCGGAGCTGCGTGCGGCGGCGGAAGCGGACCACGCCGGTTTCTGGGGCGATCTGGCGCGCCAGGAAATTGATTGGCAAACGCCTTTTACGGTGTCGCTCGATGAATCTTCCGCGCCACATTATCGCTGGTTCACCGATGGCAAGCTGAATGTCTCCTATAACTGCCTCGATCGCCATCTCGAAACCCGCGGCGACAAGACCGCGATCATCTTCGAAGGCGAGCAGGGCGATACGCGACATTTGAGTTATCGCGATCTGTATACCGAGGTTTGTCGTTTCGCCAATGCGCTCAAGCAGCATGGCGTCGGCAATGGTGACCGGGTGATCATCTACATGCCGATGACACCGGAAGCTGTGATCGCCATGCAGGCCTGCGCGCGGATCGGTGCGATCCATTCCGTCGTATTCGGTGGCTTCTCTGCGCAAGCGCTGGGTGACCGGATCAAGGATGCGGGCGCGAAACTGGTGATCACCGCCGATGGTGCACATCGAGGCGGCAAGATCGTCGAGCTCAAGCAGGCGACTGACGAGGCGATTGCCGAGAATGGTGAATCGGTCGAAAAAGTCATCGTGTTGAAACGCACCGGGCATGAAGTGGCATTCACCGAAGGTCGCGATGTCTGGTGGCATGATGCCGTCGAGGGCATGGCGGATACTTGTGAGCCGGAATGGGTCGATGCGGAGCATCCGCTGTTTCTGCTCTATACCTCCGGCTCGACCGGCAAGCCGAAGGGTATCCAGCATTCCACCGGCGGTTATCTGATCAATGCCATCGTCACCTGCCAATGGGTGTTCGACATGCAGGATGATGATGTCTTCTGGTGCACGGCCGATGTCGGCTGGATCACCGGTCATACCTACGTAGCGTTCGGGCCATTGGCCATTGGCGCGACGGAAGTCATGTACGAAGGCGCGCCAACCTATCCCGATGGTGGCCGCTTCTGGAAAATCTGCCAGGATCATGGCGTCACGATCTTCTATACCGCGCCGACCGCGATCCGCGCATTGATGCGGCTCGGTGACGATATCCCCAACAGCTATGATCTGTCGAAGCTGAGGCTGTTGGGCACGGTGGGTGAGCCGATCAATCCGGAGGCCTGGATCTGGTATCACGAGGTCATCGGCAAGGAGCGCTGTCCGATCGTCGATACCTGGTGGCAGACCGAAACCGGTGCGCATATGATTGCGCCGCTGCCGGGTGTGACGGCGCTCAAACCCGGTTCCTGTACGCAGCCCTTGCCGGGCATTGCCGCCGATGTGGTGGATGAGGACGGCAATTCCGTACCGGACAATGCTGGCGGTTATCTGGTCATCAAGAAACCCTGGCCGTCGATGTTGCGCACCATCTGGGGCGATGATCAGCGTTATGTCGAAACTTACTGGCCCAAGTTCGACGGTAAATACTACCTGGCCGGCGACAGCGCGCGGCGCGATGAGGATGGCTATTTCTGGATCATGGGCCGGATCGATGACGTGTTGAATGTCTCCGGTCATCGGCTTGGTACGATGGAGGTCGAATCGGCGCTGGTGGCGCACGAACGGGTGGCCGAGGCTGCCGTGGTGGGCCGCAAGGATGACATCAAGGGTGAAGCGATCGTCGCTTTCGTGATCTGCAAAGGCGAGCGCCCGGTGGGAGAAGCCGCCGAGGCAATGGTCAAGGAATTGCGCGAGTGGGTGGCGAAGGAGATCGGACCAATCGCCAAGCCGGACGATATCCGATTCGCCGATGGTCTGCCCAAGACCCGTTCCGGCAAGATCATGCGCCGTCTGTTGCGCGCCATCGCCAACAATGAGGAGATCACCCAGGATACTTCGACGTTGGAGAACGAGGCCGTGGTCGAGCAATTGCAGGGCAAGGCCTGAGTTCGAGGCGATCCCGGGCCGGCCATCCACGCCGGAGTTGACCTGGATCAAACGCTTTGATGTCGTGAGG
>CAZTJP010000047.1:0-12168 GCA_964613895.1 uncultured Thiotrichales bacterium
CTCATGAACATTTCAACCTTCTGGCGCCGGATCACCGGTCTGGCGATTGTCTCAATGCTGGCGGCATCTACCGCACTGACCAGCGGCTGTGCCGGCAGTGATCCGGCAGCCACCAAGGATGATACCGGCAATGGTGAAGTCACCATCGGTCTGACGGATGCCGCTGGCGACTTTCTCAGCTACTCGGTCAACGTCAAATCCCTGCAACTCCAGCGGGCCAACGGCGCCAGCATCGAAACACTGCCCAATTCGGCCGCCATCGACTTTGCCCAATATGTCGATGCCACTGAATTCCTCACCACTGCCACCGTTCCGGCTGGCCGCTATGAGGCCGCGACTCTGGTGCTGGACTACAGCGACGCTCACATCACCGTGGAAGACGACCATGGAGAGGCCGTGACCGCAACCCTGGTCGATAACGATGGCAACCCGGTCGATGGAGAACAGACTATTCAATTGCAACTGAACGGCGACAATGCGCTGACCGTACGCAAAGGTGCTCCGGCCCATATCACTCTGGATTTCGACCTGGCAGCATCACATCGGGTCGACCTGTCGCAATCGCCGCCCGTGGTCACCATGGATCCGGTACTGGTGGCCGATACCCGCCTGACGCACCCCAAATCTCACCGGCTGCGTGGACTGCTCGAATCGGTCGATCTCGACAACGATCGCTTCAGCGTGATCATTCGACCACTCCACCGACGTGAAGGCCGGTTTGGGCAATTGCAGGCCTATATCGGCGATGACACCGCCTGGGAAATCAATGGCCAGTCATACGCCGGTACGGAGGGGCTGAGCCAACTGGCCACCCTGCCTGCTGCGACTGCCGTCATCGCCCTCGGCGCGATCAATACCGATAGCAAACATTTCGAAGCGGAACAGGTTTTTGCCGGCTCGAGCATCGACTGGAACGACAAAGACAGTGTCACCGGCCACGTCGTTGCCCGCAGGGGCAATACGCTGACAGTGCGCGGCGCCACCCTGGTACGCCGCCGGCACGGCGCTATCTTCAATGACAACGTCACCATCACGCTCGCAGAAACCACCAAAGTGGTGCGTCAAGGCGGCTGGACGCAACCGTTGGATATCACCGACATTTCGGTAGGCCAACGAATCACCGCTACCGGTCACCTGACATCCGGCGCCATTCCCGAGCTCGATGCCTCCGAAGGTGTCGTCCGGCTGCGCTACACCACCCTCAACGGCACCGTGGCGCAACTGTCGCCGCTGACCATCGCCGTGCAGCGCATCGACCGCCGCCCGGTCAAACTGTTCGATTTCAGTGGCACCGGCAGCAGCACGGACAACGATGCCGATCCGGCTCACTATGAAATCGACACCGGGGCACTGTCGCTGACCGGCATCGCTCTTGATGACCCGATCAAGATTCGTGGCTTCGTCAACGCATTCGGTGCAGCGCCCGCGGACTTCACCGCCAAAACCATCAGCGATGTTGCCGCCACTCCGGCTCAGATGCGATTCAGCTGGAATACACCCGGATCGACAGCGGCTTTCAGCAGCACGGATCCGACCGCCATTGCCATCAACCTCGAAGACGACAAGTTGGGTGACCAGCATCACCTGTGGCGCGCGGGTATCGCCACTGACCTCACCACACTCGGCGCCGATCCGGTATTGACGCCCGACGATGGAGCCGGTGGCATCTATGCCATCGCCCAACAACGTCGGATCCAGGTATTCACCCAATTCGACAACTTTCAGACAGCGCTCGCCAACCGGCTCGATGGCGCCACCGCCATGCGTGCACTCAGCGCTCAGGGCCATTACGATGCCGGGCAGAATCGCTTGACCAGCCGCCGGATCACGGCTCGACTGCAGTAACACTGGTCAGTCCAACCCGAAGTGGTCACTCGCGGGGCACAACGCCCCGCTGTTTTTTTGGTCTGCGAACCCGCAGAATCAATCGATCCGACAACAAGCATGACCAGGAACCTTCAGCACGTAAAGCGGTCACATTCAGCAAAGCTCGCTCCGGACCACCACATGCCCCAACCGTCACAGGATTTCAGCCACGAAATTCTCGAGTCTGCCGATGCCATCGCCGGCCAACTGCCGTCCTGGCGCCGGTTCATCGAACAGGGCGCAAAGCCCCATTTCTACCAGGATCTCGAAAAACTGTTGATCGAAAAACAGTACCGCAAACGCGCCCGTGGCCTGCTGGTCATCATCATCCGGCAAAGGGGACAGATCGCCGCCATCGCCTCTCTGACGCCCGACGAGCGCCCTTTCGAAGTCCGTTTCGGCCTGCTGACCCTCGCCGCCTTCCGGCTCAACCGCTATAAGCTGCTCGGCTCCGGCATCCTGTTCTCACATGAGATCGACCCCGCCGCCTGCCTGCGCTACCTGATCGACATCCTGCGGCAACACAAACGCCGCTTCGACCTGCTGATCGTCGACGAACTACCCCGGGACAGCTTGCTGCTGCAACACCTGCAATCGCTGACCCCCTATGTCATCAAACCGGTCGACGACCACCCCGAAATGGTCCTGCAACTGCACCTGCCCGACAGTCATGACCTCTGGCTCGCCAGCTACCGCAAAAAGAAGCGCTATGGACTCCGACGCGATGCGCGCCTGCTGGACCAGTATTTCGACGGCGACACCGAACTGCGCCGCATCACCCGGCCCGAACAGGTCAACGGCTTCATCGACGCCTGCCACCACATTTTCGACCGTTCCTGGAAAAAAGGCGTGCTCGGCAATACACCCAGCTACTCGTGGTCCGATATCCCCTACCTCGAACAACTGGCTGCCAAAGGCTGGCTGCGCGCCTACCTGTTGATCGCAGGCGGCGAACCAATCGCCTACTTCACCAGCTTCACCTACCGCGGCACCTGCTACCTCGAAGATCTTGCCTACGACAAGCGCTACAAGAAACTCGGCCCCGGCTCGGTCATGATCTTCAGGATCATTCAGGACTTCTACGCCCATGAACCGCCCGAAGTACTCGACTTCGGCTACGGCGACAACACCTACAAACGCGTCTATTCGAACCACGAATTTCACGCACACGAAAGCTACATCGTCAAACGGCCCGGCGCGGTCTGGATCCTGGTCGGACTACAGAGAACCCTGCAAAAACTCTACAGCCGGATTCGAAGCACCCTGGTTTCGCTGAAACTCGACCAAACCGTACGCAAGCTGATCAAACACCAGGGCTGACCCAGCCCAACCCTCCGGACCAATTCGAAGCAACCACGACATTGATTTATCCAGCCAAACTGTCCATCATCTGCGCCATTCCGGCTCACAGCCATTTCCAGGAGACACCCATGAAACCCACACTCACCGGAACGCTTATCACCTTACTGCTCGCCCTCAGCGGTTGTGCCACCACACCAGCCGGCCTGGCCAGCAAACAATGGAACCTTCACACCATCAACGACGAACTTCTCTTCGGCGACAGCAAAATCACCCTGAAATTCGACAATGACCACCAACTCAGCGGCAACGCCGGGTGCAACGACTACCACGCGGACTACCACCTCGACATCACCAGCAGCACCACCGGCGCCATCGACGTCCAGCCGATCTCAACGACAAAAAGACAATGCGACGCCTCCATCATGGAACAGGAAAAACGCTACCTCGACGCATTGAACGATGCCGCCATCTACTGGGATAAATGCGGTCGCCTCAAAATCCGTGGTCAGGAAGGTGAAATACTCTGGTTCGACAAAGTCAAATGAACCTCAGGGCTGGATCATCCGGCAACCCGGCCCGGGTCATCCTCCTCCAGATACGACTCCGCATCCGTCAACTCCACGCCCGCAATCATCGGCAGCAAATGACCCTTGAATGAATGCCCACTCGTCAGCAAATCCACATACAGGGCCACAGAACCGTCACTGCATAAACCCTTGAACCCGCAACCAACGTGACATCTCGCATCCATCCTCATTTCCAGCCCCATTGACCGGAACACTCCCCACCCCTGAAAAAAACAGGAACAATGGCTATACTCAGTCATACCCGGGTTTCACCGGCAAACTCCAAGCCCAATTTCTCACCGGGTCGCATAGCAAGGCCGCTCAAGGTGGTGTAATGGCTGGTATTCGCGACCGAAGACTGCACGGGCGTAGTCGACACGATGTCGAGCAGCCCGACTGGGTGAACGCCAGTCCGCGCGCCACTGGGGGCGATCCAGTCGTGAACCAGTGAGAAATTCGGGCCATAGACCAACACAACCCTGAAATGCCCATGTTGTCGATGTTCACTGGCAATACGGTGAGTGACTCCTATGGACTGCACAATGGCGGCATCCACCTGCCGCGCTACCCACATTTTCGCCACAACAGCAGGCATTTTTCATCCACCTACTACTACCGGCGTTCCGAGCGATATCTCGACTGCCAATCCGCCCGCTTCGTCCTCGTCGGCGGCGAACTGATCACCCTGATCGGCTCTTGCGCCATCGACCCCGCGCTAGATCTTGGCAGCTGGTGGCGAGGCTATTTCCATGAGCACTTCAACCACCAGCGCGGCGAAGTCATCAAATTCACGAGACGCGAAGAACTGCACAACTTCCTGCGAGATCATCCCGACTCACGCATTGTCGCCCCTCACCCCTATGGCGGCACTGCCAATAACTTCTACCTGCGTGACCCCGCCATCCTGGTACGACTGAACGACAAGGGCCGCATGCGGGAACTCTCTTCACACACGATCCCTTACGACACCTACACTCCAAACGCCTTCGCCCGCGACGACTGGAAAAACCACTGGCGGCTCCCCTTCGTCGTCAAACTGACCGAACCCTCCGGCGGTGGTGACGGCGTCATCATCTGCCTCACCGACGCCGACATCACCCTTGCCAAACGGCGATTCGCCGGCAGGAAAATCAAAATCGAACAATACATCGACAATCCGGCCAACAACTACAACATCAACCTCCACGTCAGCCAATCAGGCGAAATCAGCTTCATCGGCGGCTCGCTGCAACACGTTTCCGCCGAAGGCAAATACACCGGCAACTACATCGACCTCAACTGGCAACCACCCCAGGCGCTGGAAACCCTCTGCACCGAAGTCGCTCACAACGCCTGGCGCACAGGCTGGCATGGCGTCTGTGGACTCGACATCCTGGAAGACCGCGACGCAACACTCTACTTCATGGACCCCAACTTCCGGCTCAATGGTTCAACCCCGTTCTACTTCCTGCGCGAATACTTCGCCACCCACTACCGACAAGCATTGCTCGAAACCGGCTACTACACCTGGCCGGGCGAACCGGAAACCTTCCTCGATACATTCAAAACGGAAATCGAACGAAAAATGCTCGCCCCCATCGGCCTCTACTTCGATCCTCAACATGACGGCCATACCCGAATCTATGCCGCCATCGCCGCCGAAGGCGACCACGAACATATCGCATTCCTGAAAAGGAAAATGGCCGAAAAGCAACTGCGCCCCGGCATCAACCTGTAGCGCCCCACCAGGCCCCACCTTGAAGCAGCCCGAATTTTCAAAGGATCGCGTAGTGAGGCCACTCAAGCTGGGGAGTGGAACGCGCCACCGGAATGCAGAATTCAGAAAACCCAAAAACGCAATAACGCAAGCCTGACCCCGCAGCAGGCTGATGGAATGGGGAATTCGCGAAAGAATAGCTTGTTTTATCTGCCAACATGGTGATAATTGCCGCTTTCAATGTGGCAAAGGCAACATGGCAAAACAAGATGTGATCGAAATGCAGGGCGTCGTCAAGGAAACCCTGCCGAATACAATGTTCCGGGTCGAGCTGGAAAACGGGCATGTCGTGACAGCCCATATCTCGGGCCGGATGCGCAAACACTATATCCGTATATTGACCGGAGACACGGTTACGGTTGAAATGACGCCCTACGATCTCACCAAAGGACGAATCACCTATCGGGCCAAATAAGGCTTGGCCCTATCGGGCGCCACAGCAGCACGCGAACCAGCGTCGGCCAGTGCGCGCCCCGAAGCCTCAAGCCTCTTCCGGCACATTGCGGGGCTCGTATTCAAACTTCAGCTCGCCATCCTGAAAGCGAACCTTCACGGTTCCGCCCTTGGTCAACTGGCCAAACAATACCTCTTCAGCCAGCGGTTTCTTGATGTGTTCCTGAATGAGGCGTGCCATTGGCCGGGCGCCCATTTTTTCATCGTAACCTTCCAGCGCCAGCCACTCCCGGGCGCTCTCATCGGTCACCAGCGTGACCTTCTTCTCCTCCAGCTGGGACTCGAGTTGAATGATGAACTTGTCGACCACATTGCGCACAAAACGTGGCGCCAGTGCATTGAACTGGATGATCGAGTCCAGACGATTCCGAAACTCCGGCGTGAACACCCGCTTGACCACTTCCATCGCATCGGAAGAATGATCCTGCGGCGTGAAGCCCACCGAGGCACGACTGGCTTCCTGGGCACCGGCGTTGGAGGTCATCACCAGAATGATGTTGCGAAAATCCACTTTGCGACCGTTGGTATCGGTCAGTGAACCATGATCCATGACCTGCAGCAGCAGGTTGAACACATCGGGATGTGCCTTCTCGATCTCGTCGAGCAACAGCACTGCGTGCGGCGACTTCAGCACCGCATCGGTCAGCAAACCACCCTCGTCATAGCCGACATAGCCCGGCGGTGCACCGATCAGCCGCGACACAGTATGGCGCTCCATGTATTCCGACATATCGAAACGGATCAGCTCGATGCCGAGAATCTTCGCCAACTGCCGCGTGACCTCGGTCTTGCCCACCCCGGTCGGCCCGGTGAACAGGAATGAGCCTATCGGCTTTTCTTCGTGTCCCAACCCCGAGCGTGACATCTTGATGGCTGCCGTCAGATGCTCGATGGCATCATCCTGGCCAAAGACCACCATCTTGAGATTGCGCTCGAGCGAGCGCAGCGCTTCCTTGTCCGAAGCGGAGACATTCTTGGCGGGAATCCGCGCCATTTTGGCGATCACCGCCTCGATATCCTCGACATTGATGACCTTGCGGCGCTTCGCCTCCGGCTGCAACCGGCGATTGGCGCCCGCCTCGTCGATGACATCGATCGCCTTGTCCGGCAGGTGGCGGTCGTTGATGTATTTTTGCGCCAACTCTGCCGCTGTGCGCAACGCCGCATCGGTGTAGGTGATTTCGTGGTGCTCTTCGAAACGGCTCTTCAGGCCTTTCAGAATCTCGTAGGTCTCATCGACACTCGGCTCCTCGATGTCGATCTTCTGGAAACGTCTGGCCAGCGCATGGTCTTTTTCGAAAATGCCACGATACTCGCTATAGGTGGTGGAACCGATACATTTCAGTTCTCCGTTGGAGAGTACCGGCTTCATCAGGTTTGAAGCATCCATGACGCCGCCAGAGGCCGAACCCGCGCCGATGATGGTATGAATCTCGTCGATGAACAGAATCGCGCCCTCGGTCTTGTCGAGCTGCTTGAGCACGGCCTTGAGCCGCTTTTCGAAATCACCCCGATACTTCGTGCCGGCCACCAGCGCGCCCAGATCGAGTGAATAGATCGTGGATTGGCTCAACACCTCGGGCACCTCGCCATCGACGATCTTCTTGGCCAGCCCTTCGACGATCGCTGTCTTGCCGACGCCCGCTTCGCCTACCAGCAGGGGGTTGTTCTTGCGCCGACGGCAAAGAATCTGGGCCGCCCGCTCTACCTCGTCCTCTCGACCGATCAGCGGATCGATCTTGCCCTGGGCAGCGCGCTCATTGAGATTGGTGGCAAACTCCTCCAGCGGCGTATTATCCCCTTCGGTGGCAGCGGTTTCCTCGTTTTCCGGCTGCTGCGCCTGTTCCGCCTCCTCGCTGAAGCGGGTGATGCCGTGTGAGATATAGTTGACCACATCCAGCCGGGTGATGTCCTGTTTGTTGAGCAGATACACTGCGTGGGATTCCTGCTCCCCGAAGATGGCCACCAGCACGTTGGCGCCACTGACCTCCTTCTTGCCCGATGACTGCACATGGAAGACGGCGCGTTGCAACACACGCTGAAATCCGAGCGTCGGCTGGGTATCGCGCGAATCGTCCAGTGGCAGCAACGGCGTGTGCTCGTCGATGAAGGCATTGAGTTCGCGTTCGAGCCGGGTCAGATCGCCGCCGCAGACACGCAGCAGATGGGCCGCGGTGTCGTTTTTGAGGAGCGCCAGAAGCAGATGCTCGACTGTCATGAATTCGTGACGCTTTTCGCGCGCCTCCTTGAAGGCTTGATTGAGCGACAGTTCAAGTTCTTTGTTCAGCATTCCTCACCTCTGTTCGATAACCGGCGCGGTTTGTCGGCAATGCCGCAATCCACGCCTTTCAAGCCCCTGATGCCGGCTAGACCGCCTCGGTCGTGCACAGCAATGGATGATTGTGCTCGCGCGAGAACTCGTTCACCTGAGCGCTCTTGGTCTCCGCAATATCCCGCGTGAACGCACCGCACACTCCCTTGCCCTTGGTGTGGACGTTCAACATGACGCGAGTGGCATTCTCGCGGTTCATGTTGAAAAACTTCTCCAGCACCATCACGACGAACTCCATCGGCGTGTAGTCATCATTGAGTAAAATCACATTGTAGAGATTGGGTTCCTGGAGTTCTGGCCCGGCCGTCTCGACCACCAGCCCCAGATCGCCATCCTGTTGATGTTTCTCTGACATATCGGTACTGCAATTTACGCATGGTTCCGCCGCCCGTATGCAGCCGGACGGCCATGGATCGAAAACGGGTCACTGCGCCTTCGAGTATATCCCCAAAACCGGCGCAACTCACCCGGGCGCAAGTGGTGTGAGCATTATCTCACATTCCCGCGATGATCTGCTCGCCGAAGCCCGAACAGGACACCTCGTTGGCGCCGTCCATCAGGCGAGCAAAGTCATAGGTGACGTTCTTGCTGGCGATGGCCGCTTCGATACCCTTGACCACCCGATCCGCCGCCTCGATCCACCCCATATGCCGAAGCATCATTTCAGCAGACAAGATCAACGACCCGGGGTTCACTTTATCCTTGCCCGCATATTTGGGCGCCGTGCCATGGGTCGCCTCGAACAGTCCGATGACGTCCGACAAATTGGCTCCCGGCGCGATACCGATGCCACCCACCTGCGCCGCCAGCGCATCGGAGATATAGTCACCGTTGAGATTGAGCGTGGCGATCACATCGTACTCTGCCGGGCGCAGCAGAATCTGCTGCAGAAAGGCATCGGCGATGACATCCTTGACGATGATCTGATGCCCCGTCTTGGGGCTGGAGAAGTGGTGCCAGGGGCCACCATCGAGCGGCTCGGCGCCGAACTCGTCCCGCGCCAGCTCATAGCCCCATTCCTTGAAGGCACCCTCGGTGAATTTCATGATATTGCCCTTGTGCACCAGCGTGACCGACGGGCGTTCATTGTCGATGGCGTACTGGAGTGCCTTGCGAACCAGCCGTCGCGTGCCGTCACGCGAGACGGGTTTGATACCAATGCCCGAGCTTTCGGGAAAGCGAATCTTGCCGACCCCCATCTCACCGATCAGAAAATCGATCACCTTGCGCGCCTCATCGGACTGCGCCGGCCATTCGATGCCGGCGTAGATGTCCTCCGAGTTCTCGCGGAAGATCACCATATCCGTCCTTTCCGGCGTTTTCAGCGGGCTTGGCGTACCCTTGAAATAACGCACCGGGCGCAAGCAGACATACAGATCCAGTTCCTGCCGCAGGGTGACGTTGAGCGACCGGATACCACCACCGACCGGTGTGGTCAAAGGCCCCTTGATCGCCACCACGAAGTCGCGAATCGCCTCCAGTGTCTCTTCCGGCAACCAAGTGTCGTCGCCATAGACCGCGTTGGCCTTCTCGCCCGCGTAGATCTCCATCCAGTGAATCTGGCGGGCACCGTCATAGGCCTTCTCCACCGCTGCGTCGATGACGCGCTTCATCACCGGCGTGATATCGACACCAATGCCGTCTCCCTCGATATAACTGATGATCGGTTGATCGGGCACATTCAGGGACTGATCCGGGTTGACCGTGATCTTTTCGCCATCGGCGGGAATCTCGATATGCTTGAACGCCATGCGGTATTTTCTCCGACTGTTTTCAGGAATGACCGGCCTGTTTTCTCACCGGGTCGGGTTGCGTAGCGAGGCCACAATGGGCAGTCGCCGTCGTGACCCGGTGAGAAATGCAAGCCAGCCCCGGAGTATATACCCGTCAACGCCGAAAATCCCGCCTCCCGCAGCGCCCCGGCAAAGATCGGTATCCACCGAAAAAAGACTTGCCGTATGAAGGATATAGCGGCATATTGCGAGCCTGAGAGCCTGTCGATGCCGTATCCTTGCACTGGCCAGCGCGGCATCGGGCGCCCGTCTCTTTTCACAATGGTATTCCCATGACGCTCCAGCCAGGATCCCGCATCATCGTCGGCCTTTCGGGCGGTGTCGATTCAGCCGTCGCGGCCGCGCTGCTGATCGAACAGGGCTACCAGGTCGAAGCCCTGTTCATGAAGAACTGGGAAGAGGACGACGACGAAGACTATTGCAGCGCCGCCGAGGATCTGGCCGATGCCGCCGCCGTCTGCGAACGACTCGGCATCAAACTGCACAGCGTCAACTTCTCGGCCGAATACTGGGACCGCGTCTTCGAATACTTTCTCGCAGAATACCGCAGCGGCCGCACCCCCAACCCAGACATCCTCTGCAACCGCGAGATCAAGTTCCGCGCCTTTCTCGACCATGCCCAAACGCTGGGCGCGGATGGTATCGCCACCGGCCACTACGCCCGCATCGGCGCCAAACACGGGCAATACCAGTTGCTGGCCGGTATCGACCGCAACAAGGATCAGAGCTACTTCCTCTACACCCTTGGCCAGCCACAGTTGGCGCTCAGCCTGTTCCCGCTGGGCGGGCTGGAAAAACCCGAAGTGCGCCAGCGGGCGGAACGATTGGGCCTGAGCGTCGCCAACAAAAAGGACAGCACCGGCATCTGCTTCATCGGTGAACGGCGCTTCAGCGAATTTCTCGGCCGCTTCCTGCCCGCCAGCCCCGGCGACATCGTCACCACCGACGGCGAAGTCATCGGCCGCCACAACGGCCTGATGTTCTACACCCTCGGTCAGCGGCAAGGACTCGGCATCGGTGGACGCAAAGGCGCCTCCGACCAACCCTGGTTTGTCGCCGACAAGGATCTCACGCATAATCGGCTCATCGTCGTTCAGGGACACGACCACCCCAGGTTGCTGCACCGCGCCCTGGAAGCCTCGCAATTGAGCTGGGTCAGCGGCGCGCCGCCCGACTGTCCCGTCGAACTCAGCGCCAAGGTACGTTATCGCCAACCGGCGCAGACTTGCCGGCTGACGCGGATCGAGAACGGCGTCGCCCGGGTCGAGTTCGCGCAACCACAACGCGCCATCACGCCGGGACAATCGGTGGTCTTCTATCAGGGAGACATCTGCCTGGGGGGGGGCGTCATCGATCGTCGCCTGTCCTGAACTTTCACCACCAGTCAACGCCATGGAAAAGAACGATCGAAACCGCTGCATCGCACTGGCCGCCCTGTTTCAGGCTGCCAGCCTCGCCAACCAACTGGCTTACGAAGGCGACGCCCAGGAATCCGGTTTCCTGGCCCTGCTCCACAGCATCTTCGACAACCGCAGCCCGGCCATCGAAGACATCTACCAGGGACTGGCAAATCTGGACAGTGGATTCGAACTGGTCAGCGGGCTGCTGACCAACCCGGGCGAAGGTGTCGCTTCCATGAACATCACCCGCTATACCATCGGCCTGCTGCACCTGGCGAAAAAACTGGAAAAATCACCACAGATCGGCAAGCAAATGATTCAGGACATCGAGGATATCGAACGGCAGATCCAGTTCTTCGGTGGCGAGTCGAACCCCGCCATCATCAGCCGCCTGGCGGATATCTACAAGCAATACATCAGCCCGCTGCAACCGCAGATCATCATCAAGGGCGAACGCGATCACCTCGACAACCCCGACGTTGCCGCCCGCATTCGAGCCATGTTGCTGGCTGGTATCCGCGCCGCGGTACTGTGGCGACAAGCCGGCGGCAATCGGTTCACCCTGATGCTGCGACGCCGCAAACTGGTCGAACAGGCACGCCAGCTACGCCGCAGCCTGCCGACGAGAAACGACTGAAGAAAAGCCTACAGCTTTTCCTTGATCCGGGCAGCCTTGCCGGTGCGGCCTCGCAGATAGTAC